>WFPV01000108.1 GCA_015487405.1 Aquifex sp.
GAAAGCTCACCCTAAACTCCCAGACATAGCCCCCGAGTAGTGCCGCTAAAGCCTGCTCGTCCTCAGAGAGAGGTTTTTTATCCTTTTTATCAAACTCTAAAACCCTCTCCCAGTGAATTTTCTCTTTCTCCCTCGTGAGCTTTATATTGAAAAGCTTCTTTCCCTCCACAAAATCCTTAACGCTGAAATTCCTGAGAGCTTCAGGCGAGCGAAAGCTCAAAACGAAAGTATAGATAACGTTATTCGCTTCGTAAGTTTTATTAACCTTTAGAATCTTTACTCCCTTCTCTTCCGTTCCCTCCTTTAGTTTTATCTGTGTGTAGCTCTTTTCAAGCTCTTTAGAGACGAAAGGAGGGACTATAAGTTTAACCTCCGCCTTTCCCGAGAAGTCCTCGTTGTAGGTAATCCTGTCCTTATAAACTATGCAAGATTGGAGCAAAACGAGGAAAATAGCCAGAAAAATTATCCTTATCTTTTCCATATCTTAAGTTTAATACCTTCGGTGATTTCATACAAAACGGGAAGGAGGAATAGGCTCAAAGGCAGACCCGTTATTATCCCGCCAATCACAGCAGCTGCGAGAGGTTTTCTAAGCTCCGAGCCGGTGGTAAGCCCAAGGAGAGTAGGGATAAGTGCCGAAACGACCGTAATCGTCGTCATCAGAATAGGTCTCAGTCTCTCCTTTCTTGCCTGAATTATTGCATCCCTTACAGAGAAGCCTTCCTTTCTCAGCTGAATTATCCTCTCTATGAAGAGAACCGCGTCCCTGACGATTATTCCGACGAGGAGTATAACTCCGAAGAAGGTGGGAATGCTGAAGGAAGTATTCGTCAAAACCAAAAAGAAAGACACTCCCAGAACCACGAGGGGAACCATCAAAAGAACTATGAAGGGAGTTACAAGGCTCTCAAAGAGGGAGGCGAGAACCATATAGACACCCACGAGAGCTACAACCAAAGCGGAGAAAAAGTCCCTCATCGCTTTCCTGAACTCCCTCGCGTGTCCGGCAGGCTCGTAGGTGTATCCCGGGGGAAGGTGCTCCTTTAGCCAGCTTTCTATCTCCCTCACTGCGGAGGAGAGGTCCTTATCTCCTAATAAGTTGGCGTAAAAGAAGAAGGAATAGCTCCTGTCGTACCTGTAAATCACCTTATAACCCGTTCCGAGCTCGTAGTCTATCACCTCCTTTATGGGAATGAGCTTTCCGTCTTTCGCTTTCACGTAAACCTTTTTCAAGCTTTCCAAGTTCTTAGTAAAGTCCTCCGTCGCTTTCACGTATATGTCGTAACTCTCAGCTCCCAGCTCGTAACTCCCGAGCTTATACTTTCCGAAAAGTATGTTCAGCGTATCCGCTACGTCCTTCACACTCACTCCGAGGTCTCCAGCCCTTTCTCTGTTTATCCTTATCTTTACTTGAGGCTCATTTAGTCTGAGGTCTGTATCCACGTCCGCAAACCCGGGAGCGTTCCTGAAGTGGGCGACCATACGGTCGGCAATTTCCTTCAAAACTTCTAAGGAGGGACCCTTCACTACATACTGAATTTGAGACATCCTTCCCCCGCCCATTCCCACCGTGCTGGGAGGCTCTACGCTCACTTTAACATCTTTCAGCTTTCTGAACTCTCTTCTTAGCTCATCCATAATCACCTTGAGGTGAGGTCTGTCTTCCCGTTTGAGGTATATGAACCCTATCCCACCGTTTACGTCCAGTCTTCCGACAATTCCCTCACCCACAGCTATTCCGAAGCGGTCTATGTAGGGATTGGAGAGTAGGATTTTCTCAATCTCCTGAGCTTTCCGCTTGGTAAACTCAAAGGAAGAACCTACCGGAGTCTCAAACCTTATTATGAATCTTCCCTCGTCCGTCAAAGGAAAAAACTCTTTCTTAACGAACTTAAACGTGTAGAACCCTCCTGCTACGGTCAAAAGTGAAAGTAGGATAACGAGGAGCTTGTGGTTTAGTGAAAATAGGAGAACCCTGTCAAAAACTCGCTCCAAGCGAGCGTAGGCTCTCATAAAGATATTCTCAGAGGTTTCTTTTGTTAATCTTAAGGACGCCGAAGGCGTAAAACTTATAGCTACCAAAAAAGAAATCGCAAGAGCTATCACCAAAGTGAGTGCAAAGCTCCCGAAAAGTGTTCCTACGACTCCCTTCAGGAAAATCACGGGAAGGAAGACGATAATCAGTGAAGCCGTTGAAGCTAAAAGTGCAAAAACAACAACCCTCGTTCCTTCAATTCCCGCCTCTACCGGAGGTAAGCCTTCCTGCCTTCTTCTGTAGATGCTCTCTAAAACGACTATGGCGTCGTCAATCACGAGCCCGACAGCAACCGCAAGCCCCAAAAGCGTGAAGGTATTCAGGGAGTTTCCGAGAAGGTATAAAAAGAATACGGTTCCCAGCAAGGTGACGGGAATCGCAAAAACCGGGATAATTGTAAGCCTGACCGCTCCGAGAAACACGTAAATAACTGCTCCCGTGAGAAGGGAACCAAGAACTATCTCCTCAAAGGCGGCTTTGACGCTCTTCTTTATGAACTCTGAGGCGTCAAAGGTGTAGTCTATCCCGATGTTGGGGGGAAGGAGCTTTCTCCACTTTTCCATCTTCTGCTTAATTCCATCAACTACGCTGATGGTGTTAGCCCCCGATTCCTTGTAAATGACGAGAGCCACAGCCCTTTTCCCTTTAAAACGAGCCTCAGCCCTCGGCTCGTCCAAACCAAAGTAAGCTTTTCCAACATCCTTGAGTTTAAGATTTTCTTTTACATAAAGTTCATTAAACTCCTCCGGAGAGCTAAGCTTTCCGTAGAGCCTCAGGATGTATTCCCTATCCTTTAGCTCAATCCTTCCAGCGGGAGCCTCTAAGTGATTCCTCTTTATTGCGTTCACCATATCTAAAGGCGTAAGCTCCCTGCCGTATAGCTTTTCCGTATCCAGCCTAACCCAGAGGACATTATCCCTAAAGCCCCCGAGGTCAACAGTTCCAACGCCTTTAACCTTCTCAAAGTCTCTTTTAAGGAGCTTGTCCGCAAAGTAAGAAAGTGTCTGATAATCCGCTCCCTTGGAGTATAGAACGACTACGAAAACGGGAGCTAAGGAGGTGTCTATCTTACTGACTATGGGAGGCTCAACCCCGGGAGGCATCCTGTTGTAAGCCCTGAGAACCGCGTCTCTCACCTCCTGAGCCGCAACGTCTATATCCTTATCTAAGGAAAAGATTACTCTAACGCGGGAAACACCTGCGTAACTGCTGGAGATAATCGCCTCCCTCCCGCTTATGCCCGATAGCTCCTCCTCCACAACCCTCGTCACGTTCACGTCCACAGTCTTTGCGTCCGCTCCCGGATAAACCGTAGTTATAGAAACCACAGGAAACTCAACGTTGGGGAGCCTATCAACGGGAATGAAACGTAAGGAGTAGAGCCCGAGCAGAATAAAGGAAAGCATGAGCATGAGGGAGGTTACAGGTCTGAGAACAAAGAACTTAAACATTTCTTAAATTATAGAATAGTTAATATGCTAAGAATTCTCCCTTTATTCTTATTTATCCTTCTACTTAACTGTAAATCCCAAGAAAAAATTCCTAAAAAAAGCGAAAGTGAAAAAGTTATAAAGGTTTCCGTTATCACCCCTCAAAAGGAGAAAGTAAAGGTTTACTATACAGTAAAAGGAAGCTTTGAAGCCATAAAAAACACCACACTAAAGCCGGAAGTGAGCGGCATAGTGGAAAAAGTTTTTACAGATGAGGGAAGATTTGTAAAAAAGGGGGATAAATTATTAAAAATTGAGGATAAATTCCTAAAATTGGAGCTAAAAAGATTGAAAGCTTCCTATCGTAAACTCTTAGCAGATTTAGAATACTACAGAGCTTTTTACGAAAGAAGAAAAAGACTTTACGAAAGAGAACTTATCTCTAAAGAGGCTTACGAGGAAGTAAAAAAGCGCCTAAAAATTTACGAGGAGGATGCAAAAGCCCTGAAGGCTCAGATAGAAAATGTAAAGTTAAAGATTAGGAAAAGCGTTGTAACAGCTCCTTTCAACGGCTACATCGCAAAGCGATTCGTCAGCGAAGGGGACTACGTAAATCCCTCCACGAAGCTCTTCCAGATAGTTAGCCTCAATCCCGTAAGGCTTTCCTTTTCAATTCCGCAGGAGTATATCCCAAAAGTCAAGGAAGGAACTACCATACTTGCGGAAGTTGAGGGAGTAGGGGCCCTCACGGGAAAAGTATCCTTTCTCTCCCCCGTTCTTTCGGAAGACAGAACCCTGACCGTGAAGGCGGATTTCCAAAATCCAAAGGGAAAAATAAAACCCGGAATGTTCGCCCTCGTTAAGATTCTCGTGGGAGAGAAGGAAGCCTTCAAACTGCCCGAAAGGGCGATAACCTTAATGGGAAATAAGAAGGTAGTCTGGAAGATAGAAAACGGGAAAGCCTTTCCGGTAGAAGTAAAGCTTATCAAAGTGGAGGGAGCCTTCGCCTACGTTTCCGGGGAGATAAAGGAAGGTGATAAAATAGCGGTTGAGAACGTGCATCTTCTTAGACCCGGCGCAAAGGTGAGCCCGAAATGAGTCTTATTATTTTTATTCTTTTGATATCTATTACCTTCGGTGCTGATTTAAAGGAGCTCTTGGAGTTAGCTTACAGGAATACCACAAACATAAAACTCTCTGAGCTTGACCTGAAACGTGCCTACGAAGAGATTAGGAGAGCCCGTTCCGGGATACTCCCCTCTTTAACGGGAAGCTACTCCCACACCCATCTTGATAAGAACCTCGTCTTCGGATTCGGACTTCGGGACAGACAGAGCTACCGGATAACCCTGACCCAAAATATCTTTAACAAGGTTATCTTTGATACTCTAAGTCTCGCAAAGAAGGAGGTAAAGCTAAAGAAACTCATCTTAGAAGATATCAAGAAGGAGGTGAAATACAACGTAAAGGAGTTTTACTACGCCCTTCTTTACAAGAAGGCGGTCGTAGAACTTGAAAAGGACAACATCAAATACTGGGAAGAGAATCTAAAGCAAGTGGAGGAAAAGTATAGAGCGGGGATTCTACCAAAGGTGGAGTATTTAAGAGCGAAGGCTCAGTATGAGAGTGCCAAAGCGAGCCTCGTGAACGCGGAGACGGATTATTACAAAAGCTTAGAAGAGCTAAGAGCTTTCTTAAGAACCGAAGGTATAAAGGATATTGAAGGAGAGCTAAGGTATAAGGAATACCCCCTTGAGGGAAAGCTCTGGGAGGAGATGCTCCTTAAGAACAACACAACCTTAAAAATCGCAAAACAGAAACTGAAGGTAGCCCAGGAGTTCATAGACATAGCTACAGCGGACTATTTTCCGACTATTCAAGCTTTTGCGGAATATCAGGGATTTACAACACGAAGAACCCTCTTCGGGGGGAAGGAGTGGCTAAAGGGATACACGGTAGGTATCAGTTTAAATTACACCTTCTTTGACGGCTTCAGGAGGGAAGCGGAGGTTGCTCAAAAAAAGATAGACTACCTGAAGGAAAAGGAGAACTACAAAGACACACTCTACAAGGTAAAGGCGGAGCTCAGGAAGGTTCTGTTAGATTTAAAGTCCTTAAAGGAGAGAATAAAGGCTACAAAGCTCTCTTTGGAAGCTGCAAGAGAGAGCCTCAGGCTATCAACGGAACGCTACAAGGAAGGTGTGGCAACCCAGC
>WFPV01000109.1 GCA_015487405.1 Aquifex sp.
ATGCCTCTTACTGGTAAGAGTATAAAAGCTATTTCTATGGACATTATTCCGAGGAAATTGATGTCGTTTTAAAATATCTTCAAGAAAAAGGATTTTTAAGAATAAAAATATTGGAAAATTTCTTTGGAATACCATACTATATTATAGAACTTACAAGTTTTCCTAATTTCAAAGCTTTGACAGATGAAGAAGCAAAGGAAATAAGAAATTTTGTATCAAGATATGTAGATTAAATCTCTTGATGAAATACTTGAGGAGTCTATGAAACTAAAGAATATAAGGAAACTGAGTTTGGCGAGATTATAAAGTTTGTATAGTAATCCGTTTAGAATTCATAGAAATAATACTTTTGAAAAACTAAAAAAATGAAAACATTATAGAGGTAAAAGAAAAACGAGCATGAGAATGCCAAGATAAGGAGGAGGGAGAATAGAGATATGGACTAATTGGGAATAGATGTAGATCCAGAAGCTTTTCATCTCTGGTGGCATTCACTCGCTAAGTTTCTAAGAAGTGTCGGTAGAAATGTTGTAGATAGGTTTTTAAGGCGTATAAAACATAGGATGAAGAACTTTTACAGGCGTTTTTCTCACAATACTAAATATGAAACTCTCTGGTCCTGGCTTGCTTCCTTCATTTTCATTAAATCCCTCGACTCTAATGTCTAAACTTAGCTTTCTCTGAAATAAATTTTCAAGTCTTTAGCCTTTTTATGAAATTTATATTTAATGTCCTGAGATGAAGTTAGACCTGACGGGACTTCTAAAGAGGGGAGAGCTACCTTTCAGGAGCATAGACGAAGCAAAGGATAGAGTAGCGAAGTATATAGTGAGCTTTATTCACATAGAGCTTGAAGGACTTCCCAAGGAAGAGTGGGAGAAGACCCTAAACACCTGGATAAAGATTATCGGTTTTGCGAAGAATCTGGTCAAAGTTCCTGAGGAAAAGAGGAGAGAAATCTACAGAAAGTATAACTTTGACACAATGATGGAAGGAATTATGGAAGAGAGCGTTAAGACACTCTACGGCTTTTACTCCCTCGGAATAGCGAAACCTGAAGACAAGCCTGAGGAGATACTAAAAAAGATTGTTGAGCTAATTTACGGAAATAAAGAAATTTACGAGAGGGAGAAGTTCAAAGAAGAAGTGATTAACTACATAAAGGAATTTTTAGAGCAAAGGGCGGGAGATTAATCCTCTACCTTCTTGAACACCAAGGTTGCGTTCGTTCCTCCAAAGCCGAAGGCGTTAGACATCGCTACTCTTACAGGGTGTTCAATAGCTTTGTTGGGAACGTAGTCAAGGTCGCACTCAGGGTCTGGGTTTTCTAAGTTTATGGTGGGAGGAATTACTCCCGTTTCTATGGTTTTGACGGTCGCTACCGCTTCTACGGCGGCTGCAGCTCCGAGAAGGTGTCCAATCATAGACTTGTTAGAAGAAATCTTGAGCTTGTAGGCGTGTTCTCCGAAGAGCTGTTTTATCGCTAAGGTTTCCGTTTTGTCGTTTAGAGGAGTGGATGTTCCGTGGGCGTTTATGTAATCTACTTCTTCGGGTTTTATTCCCGCATCTTCTAACGCGAGCTTCATACACTCGTAGGCTCCCTCTCCGCACTCGTGGGGGGAGGTGATGTGATAGGCGTCGTCGGTAGCGCCGTAGCCTACGAGCTCAGCGTAAATTTTAGCTCCCCTCGCTTTCGCTCTCTCGTATTCCTCTAAAATGAGTATTCCGGCCCCTTCTCCCATTACGAAACCGTCCCTATCCCTGTCAAAGGGTCTTGAGGCTTTCTGGGGTTCGTCGTTCCTCGTGGAAAGAGCCTTCATTGCGGCAAATCCCGCAACTCCGAGTGGGGTTATCGCCGCTTCCGTTCCGCCGGCTATCGCTACATCTATGTCTCCCTTTTGAATGAGCCTGAAGGCGTCTCCTATGGAGTGGTTTCCGGTAGCACAGGCGGAAACCACGGAGTAGTTTGGTCCCTTGAATCCCCAGCGGATAGCTATCAAACCGCTCGCCATGTTGGAAATGCCGTAGGGAATGAAGAAGGGGGAGACTCTGCGTGCCCCCTTTTCTTTAAGGATGAGGGTTTGGTCCTCTATATCTTTTAGTCCTCCTATTCCCGTTCCGATAATTACTCCCACCTTGTAGGGGTCGTAGTCACTCTGGAGGAGTCCGCTGTCCTCCAAGGCTTCCTTTGCGGCGGCTATAGCGAACTGGATGAATCGGGAGGCTTTTTTAGCCTCCTTTCTGTCCATATACTCTTCGGGATTGAAGTCCTTTACCTCTGCGGCTATCTTTACGCTGAGGTTATACTCGTCCGGGTCAAAGCTCTTTATCCTGTCAACTCCGCTGACACCTTTTGTGAGGTTTTCCCAGAACTTCTGGACTCCGGTCCCTACGGGACTGACAACTCCTATGCCGGTTACAACTACTCTCCTCTTCATCCTCCGACCTTTTCCTTAAGGTAAGCTATAACGTCCCCGACGGTTTGAATCTTCTCTGCATCCTCGTCGGGAATCTCAATGCCGAACTCTTCTTCAAAAGCCATGATGAGCTCAACAACGTCCAAGGAGTCCGCTCCGAGGTCCTCAATGAACTTAGCCTCGGGCGTTATCTTTTCTTTTTCTACGCCGAGCTGTTCGGCTATTATCTCTTTAACTCTCTCTTCTAAGCTCATTTCCTACCTCCTTAAAAGAAGTATTAATACATTCCTCCGTTAACGTGAATAACCTCTCCAGTAATGTAGCTCGCCAAATCGGATACGAGGAAGAGAACCACGTTTGCAACTTCTTCAGGACTTCCGAACCTTCCCATAGGTATCTGCTTCTTATAGTTCTCCTTTATCTCTTCGGAAAGAACCGCAGTCATGTCCGTTTCTATGAATCCGGGAGCCACGGCGTTGACAAGGATATTCCTGGGTGCGAGCTCTTTGGCGAGGGATTTAGTAAAGCCTACGAGTCCCGCCTTTGTGGTGGCGTAGTTGGTCTGTCCCACGTTCCCCGTGAATCCTACGACGGAGGATATGTTTACTATCCTTCCCCACCTTTGCTTTAGCATCTTCTTTATGGCGTTCTGGGTAACGAGGAATGTCCCCGTGAGGTTTACCTTTATAACTTCCTCCCAGTCCTGGAGGGACATCCTAAGAAAGAGTTTATCCCTCGTTATCCCTGCGTTGTTAACGAGTATGTCTATACCGTCAACCTTCTGGTTAATCTCCTCAAAAGCTTTCTTAATGCTCTCTTCACTGAGGAGGTTCATCTCTACGCCGAAGGCGTCTACAGAATATTTCTCAGAGATTTCTTTTGCTACGGATTCTGCCTTCTCACGGGAGGTTCCGGTGATTACGACGCTGCTGCCCGATTGGGCGAGTTTTTCGGCTATGGCTCTTCCTATTCCGCGTGTGGAACCGGTAATAAGAGAGACCTTTCCCGTGAGGCTTATCTCCATTATAGCTCAGTAATTATAGCAAATACTTACTCCGAATGCTATATTCTTTATAAAAGGTATGATTTTCTACATATTTATCTTTTTGATGCTTTTCTCCTGCGCTCCAAAGCTGGAAAAAAAGAGTAAATACACTTACGAGTATCCGGAGGGAAGGGCTCAAGTAAAACGTTCTCCCGGAAGTCTTTACACCAATCCCAGCAGGGCTTACCTCTTTGGCTCAGTAAAGGCTTCCCAAGTGGGAGACGTCATTTACGTGAAGGTGGTGGAAAGCATTGATGCGATAGAGAGGGTATCTACGAACTTGGGGAGGAGCTCTTCCTTTTCTAACGCGATTACCGCCTTTTTCGGGCTTCCAAAATCCACTTTGGGAAACTTCGGGGCTCAGGGAAAGTCCTCCTTTAGTTCTAAGGGAGCGAGTAAGTATCAACAGACGGGGAGGCTCACAACAACGCTTGCAGGTAGGGTCATTAAGGTTTTTCCCAATGGAACGATGCTTATAGAGGCGAAGAAGTACATAGAGGTGAACGGTGCAAGGAGGGAGTTCCTGCTCCGGGGAATCGTGAGACCGGAGGATATAGACGCCAACAACACGATAACGAGCGACAAGATAGCGGACATGGAGATATTCTTTGACGGGCGGGGATACGTTGTGAACGGAGGAGAGCCGGGATGGCTGGCAAAGGTATTGGCTATACTCTTTCCCTTTTAGTTTTATTGGTTTCAGTTACCTTCGGTGTAAGGATAAAGGATATAGC
>WFPV01000110.1 GCA_015487405.1 Aquifex sp.
TATGTAGGGCTTTGCCACGAGATACTTACCTGCGTCCGAGACACGGGTGCTGTCGGTTCTGTGATAGGTGATGTATCCTCCCTCAAATAGCTCCTGGAGAATCTTCATAGTTTTCGGAGCGGAAAGGTGAAGCTCTGCGTTTGCATCTTCCAGTATGGTGTCGGTGGTGTAGGGTGGAAGCGGTCTCTTTTCGTCCTCCCGAGGATTTTCTAAAAGGATATCCGCAAGCTCTAAGTCTTTGAATACTTCCTTTGCGAACCGAAGGTCTTCAATATCAATCTTTACGGGATACTCGTTTATCTTTAATAGTATTTCTCCCTTCTTTTGCTTTGCTTCCTCGTAGCGTTTTATGACCCAGCCGAGAACGGGAGTCTGAACTCTTCCTGCGGAGAGCCATTTCTTACCGAAAACTTCCCAAAGGATGTGAGAGAGTGTGAATCCCACCCACCTGTCTAAGATTCTTCTAACAAGCTGAGCCTTTACGAGGTTTAAGTCAACGTTTCTGGGGTTTTCTATGGCTTCCCTGAAGGCTTTGGGAGTGACCTCGTGGAACTCCACCCTCTTTATGTTTCCATTGAAGGGTTTTGTTAGGAGAAAGAGGTCGTAGCCTATCTTCTCACCTTCGGCGTCGGGGTCCGTAGCGATGAAGACCTCGTCAACCTCGTATCCGACCTCTCTAATGCCTTTAATGATTTCTAACTTGTCCTCTATCTTTCCCTTGCACCTGTTTTTTAAATACTTATAGTCGGTGTGCTGTTCGTGGGTGTCCCTGCATATCTTTATGGTGTCGTATATGGGAAGGTAGGGGTAAGTATCGTCAAGGACTCCGAAGAATCCTTTATCCGTAATGAGGTCAAGGACGTGTCCGAGTGATGCGGTTATCACGAGAAGTCTGTCGCCTAAGGGAACTTCGTAGGCTACACTGTCCTCCACGAGTCTCATCTGGGGTTTTCCGAAGAAGCTTGCTATGGTTCTTGCCTTGTTCGGACTCTCTACCACCACGAGGGTGGTTTTAAATAAATCCTTTATCTGAACTACACCCTTGCCTTCTAAGATTGCTCTTGCCCTTTTTCTGTCCTCGTCTATCTCCTTGATAAGTTTGTCAAGGTCTATCTCGCTGAGCCTCTTGAACTCTATCTCTTGTGTCATGTAGTAAAGGGCTAAGCGTTTCTTGAGAGAGTAGAAGGCTTTAGGGTCAGAGTAATAAACTACGGAAAGTCCCTTCGTCATTCCTCCTGCGATGAATCGGGAAGTCCTGCCGCTTGCCTGTATGTAGGAGTTTGCGTCTCCTACGACTATGTAGAGCTTTCCTTCCTTGGGAACCAGGGATATATCTTCGGAGTTTTTAATCTTTTCTAAAAACTTCTCGTCCTTTAGAAACTTCTCAAGGAAGTCCTTAATTTCTTGAACCCTTTCCTTTACTCTCGGATACTGGTCAAGGAGCTCTTCCCTAAGAGTGAGGTATCTCTTCAGATAGGTTATGTATTGGAGAGCTTTCAAGCGGTCGTCTCCCTCAAAGAGGTTCAGGAGTGTGAGAAGTAAGGAGTGAAGTAGTGGCGGGTTGAGGCTCAGCTCTGTGGGAAATACGTGCTTAGGCGGGTCCAAAAAGACCGCATACCTGATTATGTGGGGAAGGTCTATTCCCCTCACGAGGGGATTCGTTATGTGGGAAATTCCGACCGCTACGTCAAACTCCCCCTTTTCCAATATTGCGTAAAGCTCTTCGGGCTTATAATCCAAATAGCTTATAGCGTTTATTCCCTTTTCCCTGTAATACTTAACGACTTCCTCAACCTTGTCTTTTCCGTAAAATACCGAAAGGTAAACGAGTCCTCCCTTTCCGACCTTCTTGATTAGCTCTACGGATTTTTCAAGTGCCTCCTCTAGATCTTTTACGGGCTCGGCAACATCAACGATATTCCTGAGGGTCGTTATCGCTTTCTGGATATCAAAACCGAGAAGGTTTCTAAACAGATATGCCCTCTTTCCTTTTGGTTTTAGTGTAGCGGAGGAAACGATAAGGACGGTGTCCCTCTTTCTCTTTCTTATCCGTGCGAGCCTGTCGTAATCCCTCTGACTCTTTTCTTCCTTAAGGGCGAGCTTTATCTCTTCATCGGTAAATCCAAGGAGTTTAAATAAATTCTCTACGTTCTTTCCTCTCTTGAGGAAGCTGTCTATGTCGTCTATAAAAATCAGCTTAAACTTAAAGTTCATTAAGTTCTCAAAGTTTTTGTGGAGGAACATATTGGTTCCGAGAAGGATATCCCAGTCTCCGCTTAGGAACTGTTCCTTTATTTTTTTCGTGGATTTATAGACGAGGATTTTTCTGTTTATTCCCACCTTTTGTGCGAGCTCGTTCAGTCTGTCGCCCGCCTGCTGAGCCAAGAGTCTCGTGGGGAATATCATTAATACCTTCGGTTTTATAAAGAGGGACATAACGAGTCCGAAGGTGGTCTTTCCCACGCCTGTGGGTGCTACTATAGCGAAGGACTGGTTCATAAAAACTCTTTTTGCCCAGACCTTTTGTAGGCTCCAGGGTTTTGCTCCGACAGCCCTCTCGAAGAAGTTTATGAATTCCTGGAGTCTTCTGTCGGTTTCACAGAAGGGCTTTAGAAACTTTAAGGTATTTAACTCTTCAAGTTCACTGCAGACATTTTTACCCTCTTCGGGTTTCGGAAGACACTTAGAGCAAGGGAGCCCTTTCTCTAACCTGTCCGAGCTTATTACCCCTCCGCAGTTGGGACATCCCCTCTCTATCAGTTCTAAAGCCATACTACTATCATACCCTCTCTATCTCTAAGACTATGTTCTTGGGAGAGATGATTTTTTTGTCCCTCTTTAGGGTCACCTTCAGGTCTTCTCTCACCTTGTCTTTCAGGTAAAGACTCCATCCTGCGTAAACGCCGAGCTCATCTATAACGAACTGATATCGTTCTCTCGGGAATTTTCCTTCACAGCAGGGAACGAGAACAGCGTATTTGATGTTTTCATTTCTATTGACGATATCTATAAACCTCTCCGATAGATCTCTGCAGAGGTGTATCCCCGTGAGGATAACCTTGTCCCCCGCTTCCCTAACGAGTTTCTCAAAATCCTCACTCATTATGTCCATATTTATGAATTCGGCATTCTTTAGATACTTGAAGTGTTCCCTATCCGCGGAAGTGTCCAGGTCCACAGCTATAACCTTACTTTTCGGATGCATTAGAGCCACGAGCGTGCTCAAGAATCCTTTTCCGGAGCATACGTCTATTACGACATACTCAGGATCCCTTATCAGATAATCCTTTATCCTTTCTCTGACTCCCATAGCCTCGGTTATCTCTTTCCAGAAGGTGTTTTTCCTTCTGAGCTTTCTGAACTCCTCCTTCGTTTCAAAGAGCTTAGCTATCCTTAGCCTTTTGAAATTCCTTATGTAGGCGTTCTGGCTTTCTTTTACTTGCGTTTCGTTTGTAGTAGTCATGAAAATAAAATAAAAAAATTAGCCTCTATAGGTAACTATGCTAACCGATCTGAAAGTTTTGTAAGAGTTGATAAAGGAGGACTAAAGAGATAAAGAGGAAGAATGAAGTGGGAGAAGTTGAGAGAAATACAGAATGATGAAATTAGTGCGTTAGGCTTTTGTAATATGTTATTTATCAAGCAAGAGTTGACACTAATCAAATAGGTTCTCAAAGATACTGAACTCCATTTCCCCTTAATTTACTCCCAGCTTGCAGGAATTCTTTCCATCATCCTCAGACTCTCCTCAAAAGCCCCAATATACTTCATCACGGTAATCATTGAACCTTTAAACTTCAGTCTTTTGGTTAACGTCGCGGCTCTTGGTTCCATTTCCCCTTCGCAAGTTTCTTCCAGTTCTCCGGCGTTGCCAAGAGAACAAAGTCGTAATCCCTCTCGTCGTCTTTCCCGCTTCCATGACTTTCCCTTTTCTACTTTTATAAATTTGCAGAAGCTCAAGGATGATAAAATGTCCCTATGAAAATTCTTATAACGGGAGGAGCAGGCTTTATAGGTTCTAATCTTGCTCACACTCTTCAGGAGAGGTACCCAGATGCCAAAATATACGTTCTTGACAACTTCTCTTCGGGACACTTTAAGAATCTTATAGGCTTTAGAGGGGAAGTAATAACCGGCGACGTGAGAGATAAAGAACTTTGGAACTATATAAGAAAAAAGTTTTTCTTTGACGTTATATTTCATAAAGCTGCAATAACGGATACTACAGTTATGGACCAAAGGCTTATGATGGAAACTAACGCCGATAGTTTTAGGTATATCCTCGATCTTGCTGTGGAGTGGGGAGCCAAGGTAATATACGCTTCCTCCGCCGGCGTTTACGGAAATACTCCTCCGCCCATGAGAGAAGAAGAAGGGCTTGAGCCTGAAAATATATACGGATTTTCAAAGCTTTCTATGGACCGTATAGCCCTTGAGTATATGCAGAACTATCCCGAACTATCTATAGTTGGTTTTAGATACTTTAACGTTTACGGACCGAGGGAAGAGTACAAAGGAAAAACTGCAAGCATGATTTTCCAGCTTGCGGTTAAGATGCTAAAGGGGGAAAAACCCCGGCTCTTTAAATGGGGAGAACAAAAAAGAGATTTCGTTTACATAAAGGACGTTATAAAAGCCAACCTTCTTGCATTAGAAAAGGACGTATCGGGAATATTCAACGTGGCTACCGGCCAAGCACGCAGTTTCAACGAGATAGTTGAGATACTGAACAGAGAGCTCGGAACAAACTACGAAGTGGAATACTTCGATTGTCCTTACGACTTTTATCAGGAGTTTACTCAGGCAGATCTAACGAAAATTCGTAACACCCTCGGATACGAGCCAGATTATTCCTTAGAAGAAGGTATTCACGACTACATTCCTTACATAAAGAAAATCGTGAAATGAGGGTTGTTTTCTTCGGAGGAAAAGGAGGAGTTGGGAAGACTACCATCTCTTCCGCTTACGCAGTGAAGAAAGCAGAGGAGGGAAAAGAGGTCCTTCTGATTTCCACAGACCCTGCTCACTCCCTCTCAGATATTTTTCAAGAAGAAATTAAAGGTGAGAAAAAACTAAGAGACCGCCTTACGGCGGTGGAGATAGATATTGAAGTGGAGTTTGAAAGTTACAAGGAAAAAGTTCTTAAACTTTCTTCCCATTTGTTTAGTTTCCAAACAAGACAAACCCTTGAAGATCTCCTCCATACCCTTGAGGAGAGCCCGGGAATAGAGGACGTAGTAATTCTGGAAACCTTATCAAGAATTCTTATCACTAAGAACTATGACATCGCGGTGGTGGATACAGCTCCAACGGGACACACCCTAGGTCTTTTAAAAACTGTCAGAAACGCTTCCGGTATCCTCAGAGAGGTAATAAAGATAAAAAAAAGAATAAGAACCTTAAGGGAAATGGCTGGAAACGAAACGAAGGACACAGCCTTAGAGATAATAGAAGAAAGAGAAAAGAGATTGAACACATTTGCTCGTATAGTTTATACAGAATCTCTATTTATTCCTATCTTGAATCCCGAAAAGCTTCCAGTACTCGAAACCAGGAGATTAATCTCCGGCTTAAAACACATAGGAATAGACGTAAACACGATTATCGTCAACAAGGTTCTCCCGCAAAATCCTAAGGATCCTTTCCTCGTAAAGCGAAAGGAAGTAGAGAAAAAGTATTTAAAGGAGATAGAGGAATTTTTCCGCGGAATGAGGAAGTTATATATCCCATTGTTGGAGGAAGAAATTGTAGGTTACGAAAGGCTTATGAATTTTGCTCGGAAGTTTCTTTCAATTTAGAGAGAAGTCTTTCTTTTACTTCGTCGTAAAAAGGATATGTTATGCCCTCCTTTCTTATCCACTCAACCATATCCAAAGCTTCTTTAATTTTTCCTTCTCTTTCAAGCAAATAAACGTAAATCTCAAAGGCCGTTATCTGGGGCAGGGTTCCTCCCCAGCGCTGTCTTAGCTCCTCCTTATACTGAGGGTATAGCTCCACGTCCTTAAGGACGTACTCTTTGACCTTCTCCACATCCCTCTTATTTTGAGCAAGCAGGATAAGGTCATTCAGAATCATGTGAGCCTCCAAGGGAGTTCCTTCCATTTTCAGGGCTTCGTTGTAAAGCCATTCAGCAAATTCGAAGTCTTTTTCTAAAAGAGCCTGCTGGGCTAGGCTTCCCAGAAAAGTCCTCTTAGTGTAAGGAACGTTTCCTACCTCTCCTGTGTCGAAGTGTTTCGCTTTAAAGGGAAAGTTTATGTTCTTTATGGTTTTTAAGGAGTAGTAGTATTTAACTTTTTTCTGATACTTATGGGGAAGGTTCTCAAACCAATCCCACAGGTCTAAAGCCTTCAGTATTCCTCCCTTCTCTCTGAAAATTCTAAATACCCTTCCTATCATCGGTAGTAGGATAAAACATAATCCAGTTTCCTGCGACATTTAGGACAAAAATCGCGGGATTTCCTATCCACGTCATCAATAGAGTTGGAGAAGCTCATAACACACTGCGGGTCCTCACAGTGTTTTAGACCGAAGGTATGCCCCAATTCATGATTGGTTTCTTTAAAAACCCTCTCAAAAAAAACTTTCTCGTTGGAATGCTTGAGTCTGTAGGTGCTTACTACCGCGTACTTTCCCCCGTACTGCGCTTCACCAAATACGAAGTTCAGCCCCTCTTCGTACAGGTCAAAACCCACCAACGCTATTAAACGAACCATATCAGGGTAGACGATGCGCGAAAGGTAATTAAGAATAGTGCCAGCGTGATACTGCCCCCTTTCGGGAGTGTAGGCGTAAATCAAATCCGCTTTTACTGTGGAAACCCGAGCTTCAAGTTCAAATATATCCTTTACGTTCACCGCATCCGCAAGGAGAATCCTGTCTTCAACACCTCCAAACGAGACTATGTAGACATAACCCATTCTAAAACTCCGTGAAATAGAAATTATAGAAATCCTACCTTTGATAGCCTTAAATATATTTTTAGATTATGGAGTTAGACATCATCAGTTACTCCCTTAGTGAGGATGCAAAAGCTAAGCTAAACACTGTCATCGATAACTTTCAGGTAAAATCAGAAGCAAAGAATATCTTTATTTTTGACAAAGCAGGCCGGGTACTCGTTTACAGGGGAAAAAATCTTTCCGAAACCGAAGCGGAGTTCGTTGCAAGTATTATGAGCGCAGTGTTTTTTGCTTCAGAGGAGCTCGGTAACATCATAGATCGTGAAGATACCCTAAATGAGCTTATATACGAAACAAAGAAGAGAATATTCTTGATTGCAAGGTTGAAAGGAAATTTCCTTGTAGGTGTAATATCAGACAAAGGAAAAAACCTTGGAAGTCTAAGATTGTTTTTTAAACACTTTGTTCAAGATCTCAATCAATTATTCGGTAGTATACAGAAGGTGGAAAAATATGAACTTTCTCTTTCTCCAAAACAGCTTGAGGAAAAACTAAAGGAGGTTCTTTCCTGAGCGATGAAACTGAAAATAGTATTCTTCGGAGCGAGTCTTGCCGGAAAGAGTACAACCGTCAGGCAGTTATACAAGATACTTAAAGAGCGGAACCTAACAAAAGGTGATTTCGTAAGTATGGAAACGGATGAAAATAGAACCCTATTCGTTGAGCTATTTCTCACACAACTGCCACTGGATGGTGAACAGGTAGATGTGAAAGTGCTCACCACGCCGGGGCAGTTTAGGTTACATCCATTAAGAAAGGCTATACTCCAAGGTGTAGATGGCCTTGTGTTTACTGTAGATAGCCAGAAAGGTAGGGAAGAGGTTAACTTCCTTGTCCTAAGAGAGATGGCTTACGTTCTTAAGGAGTTCGGTTACGACCTTTATAAAATTCCTGTTGTCGTTCAATACAACAAAAGGGACCTGGAGAATGCTCTTCCCGTGGAGGAACTTCAACCTATCTGCAATCCTTGGGATGCACCTTACACTGAAACGGTCGCTACTAAAGGTATCGGAGTGCTGGAAACCTTTAGGTTAATACTTCAACAAGCTTTAAGAAGTTATGTGGAAGAGAAAAGTAGAAAGTAATCTTATCGGAAGCATTATAGATTTTCGTAGACTGATAAAGGAACTGCAGGAAAGCAAGTTAACGGGTTTTGTAAAAATAGAAGACTGGCGCTATACGGATTATCTTATATTCTACTCCGGAGTTCCCTTAAAGGTTATAAGAAAGAATGGTAACAATAAGGAGTTTATAGACTTTTCGAACTACAAACCCTCCGAAGATACAAAGATAAGTGTATACGAGAGCTCACCGCTACTTACAGCACATTTAGGGAAGATTCTTTCTCTTCCCCGGTATCAGACCCTTATCTTTTCCGGGTACGGTGACGAGGTTTTCTTTTCCCAGTTAGAGATAGTAGATTTCAAAAAATTCGAGGAATTTTTAAAGAAGACTAACTTTATAGGGTACTTTACCCTTTACACACCTGTTAGGATTCTCGGGAACTTCTTTTGTCTCTACGGAGATATAGTGGGAGTAAACTGCGGGGAACTGTGGGATGAACCTGCGTTCGAAGAACTAAAAGGTTACGGGGATGAAAAGTTTCTATCTGCTTACCACATTCCTCCGGAAGAGGTTCAGATGTTTCTCTCTATGAAGGGAGGACCTAAAGAAGGCAAGAACAAAACAGGTTTTAACGTGTCGGAGGAGGGGCTGTTCCAGTTAATTCACGAAGGTCTCGTCATTAAAACCATCAAAATTTCCGATGAAGATATAAGTGAAGTTGACATTTCCCGGCAAATTGAAGGAAGCTTTTACAGGATAGATTTCCGCGAAGACTTTTCTCCCATTAAACTAAACCTCGAGCTACTGCGAGATGGGAGTAAGGGTGATTACGTAAAAACGTCCCTTCTAAACAAGGTAAAAGATATATTCGTCGACTGTATGGGACCCATAGGCGGATTACTCTTCAAAAGAATCCTCGGAGAGTATACCTCAAGACCCGATAAGATGTCCAAAAGGAGCTTCAAAGCCTTCCTGAAACGCTTAGAGGAAGAAATCCCGGAAGAGAATCTTAGGAAAGAGTTCAGGAAAAAATTGGAGGAGGTAATAGATGAAACTCGTTCCTAAGTCTATTAAGGGGAAGATATCTCTTTTTGTCGGTGCAATAGCGGTTATCAGCGGACTATCTATCGGCTACTATACCTACCACGAAGAACTCTCCTTAGCTAAGAAGGCTTCACAGGAAAAGGTTAAACTGACCATGACCTTTGCAAAAGCTACGAGAGAATATGTCCGCGGGACTTTAAGACCGAAAATTTACGAACTTATGAATAAATACGATTGCATTAGGGAAGACTTCATTCTAGAAGCTCAGTCCTCCTCTTTCGTAACCAACAAAATATTTGAGAAGGTGAGTGAAGAGTTCAGAGGACTACTTCTCAGACAGGTAGCCTTCAGACCCTTAAATCCTAAAAATACTCCTACCGAGATTGAGGCTCAAATAATAAACCTCTTTAAGACTAAGAACCTCCCTGAATATTCGGACATCGTGGAAATTAACAACTACAGGTATTTAGTATCCGCCTTTCCTGTAAAGGTTAAGGCTTCCTGTCTCCACTGCCACGGAACTAGGAACGCCATGCCCCAAGCTGTAAGGAAACTCTACAACCCACCTTACGACCCAAACTGGAAGGTGGGAAGCGTTCAGGGAGGAGTATTTATCTATGAGCCCTACGAAGCCACAATCCTTAAAGCCCAATTAAATGGAATAATAAAAGGTGGATTTGTTTTTTTTCTAAATATAAGTGTGATGGGACTTGTGCTTCTAATACTGAACAAGTACATTTTTAAACCTATAGAGGTTCTCAAGGAACACGCAGACAAGATTAGTAAAGGAGAGATAGAAGACAAGATACCCATAACTTCCGAGGACGAAATAGGTCAATTAGCAAAGGCCTTCGAAAGGATGCGAATCAGCATAAAGAAAGTGATGGA
>WFPV01000111.1 GCA_015487405.1 Aquifex sp.
CCTTTACACCTGAGAGTATTTACATAAGCGTGATGAGATTCGTCGGTATACATAAGGGTGTTGGGCTCTGGACAGAAGAGTGTGCACTGCTTACAGTTGTATTTTGTGCACTCATCACGGATTACCTGAGCAACGTAATACATTACCTCTTCCTCCAAAAGTTTTTGTGAAGATTAATATAAGGAAATCGTTATCTTTTTACAAGTGTGTGAAATATGATAAAGCTTATAAAATGAAGCGTTTGAGGTTATACCTGCGGTTAATAAACACTAAGGGGATGGGAGCTAAAAAGATTAAGAAACTCGTTAATTACGTAGGGAGTGTTGAGGATTTTACTTTAGAAAAAGCCTCGGAAGTTTTAGGGAAAGGATTAGCTGAAAAGATTTCAAAAGCTCTAAAAACCAAGTGGACGCAAGAGGATGAAGTTTTGGAACTTTTGAAAAAACACAATATAAAAGCCGTAACCTTGGAAGATGAAAACTATCCCAAAGGACTGAAAACCATAGATGAACCTCCTCCCATCCTTTTTTATAAAGGAACTCTTCCCGAGAAGGGTATAGGAGTAGTGGGGACGAGAAATCCCTCACAAATCTCCCTTCAGGTTGTGGAAAAACTTATAGAGGAAAAACGTAAAGACGTGATTTCGGGAGGAGCGAGGGGAATAGATTTAAAAGCTCACGAAGAAGCTTTAAAACAGGGTTTTAAAACTTTTGTAATTTTGGGTTCGGGTATTTTAAATACGCCTCCCGGCGTTAAAAATTTACTTAAACGGCGTGAGGAGAGTGTTTCCCTCATAAGTGAGTTCCTTCCCTTCCAAAGAGCTGACCGCTATACCTTTCCCAGAAGAAACCGCATAATAGCAGCTCTCTCCGAAGAAGTTTACGTGATTGAGGCGGGTAAAAGGAGCGGTGCTCTCATAACGGCAAGCTACGCACTAAAATACGGGAAACCCCTTTACGTGTTTGTAGGTGAGCGAGAATCCGAAAGATGGGAAGGGGGCTTAGAGCTTTTGAGAGGGGGTATAGCGCGGGAATACAAACCAAAGCCAAAAGCGCAGGAGGAAAAACTCATAGAGTTCCTTAAAAAGCCGAGAACTTACGACGAGGTTGCAGTATTTCTGGGAATAGGAAAGTCCGACGCTATTAAGCTCCTTACTAAATACATGATTAAAGGGCTTATAAAGAAGGAGGGTGCTTACTATATGAGCCTTTAAATCTCCTTGTGGAGCTTTTCTATATAAATCCTTTCAAGGATTTTCCGTGCTATGGGAGCAGCCGCTTTTCCGCCGCTCTCTCCGTGCTCTACAAACACTCCTATCACGAACTTGGGGTCCCTGTACGGTGCAAATCCTACAAACCAGGCGTGATTTCTGTACTTCCAAGGGAGCCTTTTCCTCATTTTCCTGTACCATCTCTTTATCTTTCTTTTATTCTTAAAGAATACCTCTGCAGTTCCCGTTTTTCCCGCTATATCCACAATTTTTGAAAAAGCCTTTCGTGCCGTTCCTTTCCTCACCGCCTCCCTCAGACCTCTCTTTATCACAGCGTAATACTCCAGCCTGCCGTAAGCTACTTTCCATACCTTCCTCTCGTTTTTCCACACCACGTTTCCTCTATCGTCCAGTACAGCCTTAAGAAGCGTTGGTCTGTAGATTACTCCGTTGTTCACGATTCCCATCATCATGAGGGTCTGCTCAATCAAGTTGGAAAGAAGAAAGCCCTGACCTATACTCATATTCACTGTATCTCCGTCGTACCAGGGCTCTCTAAACCTTTTTCTCTTCCAAGCGGGTGTGGGTAGAAATCCCCTCCTTATGGGGAGCTCAAAGGGTATCTTCTCACCGTAGGAGAATTTCCTGGCGTAATAATTTATCTTAGTAGGTCCGAGCTTGTACCCCATAGTATAGTAGTAAACGTCGCAAGACTTGCTGAGGCTCTTTACGAGGTCCACCTTACCGTGTCCCCACCTCCTCCAGCAATAAAACTTCCTGTCTCCCAGTTCGTAAAAACCTCTACAAAAAACAATTTTGTATGGGGTGGTTATCTTTGCAGAAAGCGATGCGAACGCCATCGGAACCTTAAAGACGGAAGCAGGCGGATAAAGCCCTCTCGTGGCTCTATTGAATAGAGGCTTTAACTTATTCTTCACTATTTTGCTCCATTCTTCGTAAATCTTATTAGGGTTGAAACCGGGGAAGCTTGCAAGGGCAAGCACCTCACCCGTTTTTGCATTCAAGAGGACCACCGCTCCGGCAGGAAATCCACTCTCCCTGAAAACATCTTCAACTATCTTCTGAAATCTGATATCTATGGTCAATACTACGGACTTACCCCTTTTTGGCTCTTTTCTCTCCAGTACCTTTACCACCTTCCCGAGAGCGTTGACCATTACCCTTTCCTCTCCCAACTCCCCTCTCAGGATTTCGTCGAGACTCTTCTCAATTCCGTGCTTCCCTATCAGACTGTTTGGACCGATAGCTTCCTTATACTTTTTAAGCTCCTTCTTCGAAGGGTATCCTACGTATCCCAAGATATGAGAACAGTAGTAGCCGAGAGGATATACCCTCTTTGGGAATATCTCTACAAAAACACCCGGTAGTTCAAAACTATACCTATGGTAAAGATTCAGCTCTTCGTCGGAAAGATTCTTTTTCAGAATAAGTGGCTCAAAGCTCTTAAAGTTGATTCTTTCCCTCGGTAAATCTATTTTAAAAATCCTCTTGAGTTTTGAAAGTACCTTTTCGAGTTCTTCTTTGTCCAGCCTGCTTGCATCCAGTATAAGTGCATACTGAGGAATATCGTAGGCGAGTTTTACCCCGTTCCTATCGTAAATATTTCCTCTCGGAGGATAAAGATACCTTTTCCTTACGTAGTTCCTCTCAGAGAGCTTTCTATATTTTCTTCCTTGCAATACCTGCAGGTTAAAGAGTCCCGCAAGGACTCCTCCTACGGTTCCGATAAGCGAAAGAAGTAAAAGTATGAAATTACGTCTCTTCATAATTTTTCCTTGTTATTCTATAAAAAAGAAGTATAAATAGATATTCTACTACGAAAGATAACAAAAACTTCTTCAAGGAAAACTCCATATCTGTTTTAAAATTAACTAAAGGAAAGAGAAGTAATTTATGCAGAACCAGAAAAAAAGGAATTATTAGAAAAAAGTCGTACAGCTCCTCTTTAACGATTAGAACATCCTTCAGAGATACGTAGGCGTACGTGAAAATAACCGTTGAAAGGGTGTAAGCTCCCCAAGTGTTGGATAGGGCATCCAAGAAGAGACCCAGCAAAAAGGAAATTGTTATAACTGACCTATCTCCCAGCTCTTTCGAGTGAATCCATAAAAAGAGCAGTGCTACCTGGGGTGAGAACACGAGACTCTTGAATATCGGAATAAACAAGGATGCCTGAAGTATTGCGAGGAGTAAAGTAAAAAAAAGTGTCTTTAAAAGCAGCATACCTTATACATTCTATTGAAAAATTTTTTATCTTTATTCAAAAGATGAGGAATGTTTTACTTCTTCTCAGCTTAATTATTTTTACCTTCGGTGGAGATTTGAAGGAAGACTTACAGACTCTCGAAAAACTCGATAGAGAGTTGAATACTCTTAGAAATTCCTTTAAGGAAAAGGGGGTGAACCTGCAGAAGGTTGACGAGTTAAACAGTTTGGGATACCCCATCTACACCCTTTACGAAAAGTACAAGTACCTAAAAGAAAAAGATAAAAAATACGAACAAATCTACGAAAAAGCTCGGTCCCTGCAGGAAAAGTATTTCCTCATAAAAAGGGAGATATTTCCTCACTTCGTCATGGAGGACGCAAAGAGAAACAACCTGAAAGTGTGCTCGGTAGAAGTAAAAGGCAAGGACAAGAGAAAGATAATCGTCAGAATCGAACACCCGGAAAGGGATGAGGAGATTATGAAGGTGTACGAAAACACCCAGCTTTACTACGCCGACAGACTCGGTTTTGAAGTTATAGACTTTCAAAGATGTAAGGATTAACTTTATAAGTAGTGAAGGTAGAGGGAGAGTTACTGAAGCTTTTTATAGGTAACCTCTTTCCTGTATCGGGAGGGGCACGGAAAGAGGTCAGCTTTGCCGAAGTCTTCAACCAATTTCTCACTCAATTAACCGAAGGTGAAAAATCTTCCGAAGAAAACCGTCCTGAGATTAAAACCGATAAACTCCTTTCCCTTCTACCCTTTCAGAACGGCTACTTTCCTGCTCAAGTACCCATTAAGGAAAGAGTGTCTTTAACTAAAAAGATAAATTTTGAGAATCAAGTTCTTCAAAAGGATGCACATTTCGAAGGAAATCGAAGTAACACTATCGACTTTAAAGTCGCAAGAAAGGAGCTAAGGCATAAGCCCTTTAGGGAACTCGAGGCGATAGAAATTTTGGAAAAATCACCAAAAAACCCAATCGGGTTTGAAAACAACTTAAAGGATGAAATCTATCTTCTTCCCTTAAAAGCTAAAAAATCTTACAAGGCCGGCCCTGAAACGAATTCAAGTAAAGGCAAAGCATTGACAGACATCTCAAGTTTTCCAGAAAAGAGCTCCCTTTTAAAGTTTAAAGACGCCGAAGGCGTATCTAATTATTTTAATTTTAAAAATATAAATAAAGAAATTGATAAGAAGGTTGAGGGAGAGAAAAGGCTGATACTGAAGCCTGAAGGTAAATTGGCAGGCAGTGAGAAATCGACGGTTCACCTTCCATCGAAAGCTTATGAGATTGAGCTGAGTCCCTTGCCTAGGGAAGTCAAAAGCTTGGAAAGGGTAGAGAGTGCTCTTCCCGTTATAAGGGAAGCAGTTTTTAAGGAAGATGGAAAGGTAAAGAAGGCTTTCGTGAAGGTAGAAAATATAAATATTGAGGTAAAGCTTATCCGGGATAGGGTCGAGATACAATTCTCCGTACCGAACGGCAAGGAAAGTATGTTGGGATTTATGGATTACTTGAAAATTTCTCAGATTTTAAACTCGGTGGGGCTGAGAGTTGAGGGCTTTTCCGTAAACGGTCAGGAGGTGTATAGACCTCGCTTGAGATTGAGGGAGAAGGATAATATAAACCTTGATGAACTTACTCAGAAGGGTAGGGATTATCTTAACGGTTCTTCTTCTTTCAGTATTGCTCTCTGAGAGCAGGCTCGGAGACAAAAGTCTTGCTAAGTTCTACTACGAGCTCGGTCTAAAAGCTTTAAAAGTTTACGACTTTACGGACGCTCTCATTTACTTTTCTAAGGCTTATTCAGAGGCTCCGGAATCAAGGTACGGGGAGCTTGCTTACCTTTACTACGGGAAGGCTTACGCACTTTATTCCTACGAGCTTGGTAGGAAGGAGGGAATTTTAGCCGCCTTAGGGTATCTGAACCAGTACACTTTTTACTACAAGTTCCCGAGGTTCTGGAACTTTCAAAAGGAATTTGTAGGGGATGGGTACCTCCTAATAGGATGGTACGAAGACGCGAGAAATCTTTACGCTGAAGTTTACGGAGCAAAGAAAGAGGCTCGGCTGCTTTTAAAGTACGCTTACGCCTCCGCTCTCTTGGGAGATGGAACCGTTATAAAGATTTTGAGGGAGGTTAAAGATGTTCCCAAAGACTTACTCTACCTAAAGCACCTCAGTCTGGGTATAGCGAGGGCGAACTTAGGAGATTTTAGGGAAGCTTTGAGTTATTTAGAGAAGGCTTACGAGGAAAATAACTTTCTTTCCTACGACCTCCATTACAACTTCTACAGGGGAGTTTCCCACAAGAAGCTCGGGAAGATTCGGGAAGGGATGTTTTACTTGGAACGTGCTCAAAGGCTTGATAGATTCGGGTTTTATACGTACAAGATTGATTATCATCTGCTTGAGATTTACCTCACCCTTAAGGACTACGGTGAAGCGTACGAGATTTACGAAAAGATAAAGAAAGAGCTCGCTTATAATCCCTTTTACCAGATTGCCTACCTAAAGCTCTGGCTTTATCCCGACTTTATGGAGAAGTATAGAGAAGAGTTTAGGTTCTACTACGACCTTGTAAAGCAACTTTTCTGGTGGAAACTGGGAAGCCCTGTTAGCAACTACGCGGTTCTCGCACTCCTCAACAGAAGTTTGAGGAATAAAAAGCTCGACAAGGAAACTAAGACTATTTTGAGAATTAAGACCTTTTACGGGAGGGAGTTCGTTCTGGATAACGAACTCTTTAATTACACAAGAGAAATACGCAAGCTTAACGCAGAGCTTCAGAGGTATAACCCTTACCTTGAGGAAGATGTGAACTTTGTAATGGAGCTTTACTCTTCAAACGATGAGAGCTTTCTCAGTATCTTCAATGAGGATAAAAGTCGCGAGATTCTGGTTAGAGCCTTCGTATATAGGGGTGATAAAAGAGCCTTAAAGTTTTTGAATTTTGTACGCGAAGCGTCCCTGAGAAAATTCTTGAAAGCCAAGTACTTGTTTGCGTACGGCAGTTTCGGACTGGCGAGGGAGCTCTTTAAAGAATCCCTGAACGGCATCGAGGGAATAGACAAGCTGGAGGCTTACCTGCTTCTCTTTTACATTCAAAGGAGTCCTAATATAGACGAGGTGGTGGAACTCTCCAAAGTGTACCGGGAGATGAAGGGTTACTTCCCGATAATTTACAGGGCTGTCGGAGAAATTTATTACGAACGTAAAGATTACAAAAAGGCTAAATATTTTTACGAGGCGTTCGTGAAGGAATACAGAGAAAGAGACATCCTTTACTGGACAACCCTTGCAAAACTGGGAATCCTTGCAGATAAACTGAATGATAAAGAGCTTCGCAACTTCGTGATTGCTCAGGGAAAAAATGCCGTAAAACCCTGGAAAGATGTTATATTAAGTTTATGGGGGGAGTAGATGGGCTTATTTAAGACTGCTGACCAGTTAAAGCCTCTTATAGACTACACCTGGAAGAGACACAAAGTTTTACTCAGTAACATCGCTAATGCAGATACCCCAAACTACAGAAGAAGGGATTTAGTTATTAAGTTTGAGATACCTGCGGTGGCACTTAAGAGGACAAGGGAGAAACACCTATCCAACGAAAGACCTCCGGAGCTCAAGGTGGTTGAAAGGAAAACAGGACTTATCGGAAACGACAAAAACAACGTAAGTATAGAAGAAGAAATATCCGAGCTTGTAAAAAACAGGATAGCTTACGAGGTTTATATGCGTTTTGCTACCGGAAGCTTAAACACCCTCAATAAAGTTATTAAAGGGAGAGCTGAGTGATGCTTGATTTATTTAAAGCTCTTGAGATTAGTGCCTCTGGGATGTACGCTCAGCGTATCAGAATGAACACCATAGCCTCAAACCTCGCCAACTACGAGTCCTACACCCCGGAAGGGGAACCTTTTAAAAAACTTGTACCTGTATTCAGAGCGAAGGAAAATCCGAAAGATAGAACTGAAGTAAAGGTTAAGGTTGCGGGAATACTCCAGATTCCCAAAACTAAGCTCGTTTACGACCCGGACCATCCTTACGCCGACGAGGAGGGGTACGTGGAGCTTCCCGGTATTGAACCCGTAAAGGAGATGGTTGATATGATTACGGCGGTTAGGAGTTACGAGGCTAACTTGAAAGCCTTCAGTATGACGAGGGATATAGCGAGAATGACCTTAGAACTATGGAAGTAGATGGCATAAAGGGATTCTTATCGGGGATTTATCAGGTTAATCGGGAAAAGAGTAGTGATATTCTGCAGGACTTTAAAAACTTTATCCTCTGGGTCGACGGAGAACAAAAAAAGTCCGCCGAGCTCAGGAAAAGGGTCTTAGAGGGAGAAGATATTCCCCTCCACGAGATAGTCCTTCAAGCTGAGAAGGCTAAGGTGGCTCTTAATCTCCTCATAGAGGTGAGAAACAAACTCCTTGATGCTTACAACGAACTTATGAAGATGCAAGTTTAAGATGGAACAGTATAAAGCCAAGGCCTTAGAGTATCTGAACAGATTTAAGGAGCTTCCTTTTCAAAAAAAAGCCCTCATTCTGGGCGTTCCCCTATTTCTAATTGCTACCGCTTTAGCTTTACTTTTACTACTATCCCGAGAGGACTACGTAGTTTTATATACCGCCCTCGGAAGGGAGGACCTCAACGCTATAGTCTCCGAGTTGGACAGACAGGGAATTAAATACAGAATATCCCCCGACGGTAGAACTATTTACGTTCCCGAGAGCGTAGCTAGGGAGCTGAGACTCCAGCTTGCAGCAAAAGGAATACCAAAGAAGGGAGTTGTAGGTTACGAGATTTTCGACAAGGGAGGAATAGGACTCTCCCGCTTTCAACTTCAAGTAAACTACAAAAGGGCTATAGAGGGGGAGCTTGCAAGAACCATAATGAGCTTAAAGTGTGTAGACTTTGCGAGAGTTCACATAGCTCTTCCCGAAGACACAATATTTGTAAGAGAAAGAGAAGAGGCAAAAGCCTCAGTTTTTTTAAAGCTTGTTCCCGGTTGTAAGCTAACACCGGAGCAAGTAAAAGCCATAAGAAACCTCGTTGCGGGAAGTGTGGAGAACCTTCCTCCCCAAAACGTGGTAGTTGTAGACGATAAGGGGAGGGACTTAACGGCGTATTTGGAAGAGGAAGAGGGGGGAAAACTCACGGAGGACCAAATAGAGATAAAGAGGAAGTTTGAGCAAGAACTCGAAAAGAAGATACGCAGAGTCTTGGAGCAAGCCCTCGGGTACGGAAAGGTTAGCGTAAGTGTCTCCGCAGAGCTTGACTTTTCAAAAATGAAAAAAAAGGAAGAACTATACGACCCGGACTTAACCGCAGTAGTGAGCGAGCAGAAGAAAAAAGAAAAAACCACAAAGATACAACCTCAAGGAATACCCGGAACCCAGGCAAACGTCCCCCCCGCACAGGGTAGAAACTTCACCGAGCAAACCCTAACCGAAAAGAAGGAAACTATAACCAATTACGAAGTGAGCAAGCGAGAAATCTATTACGAGGACGAGAGTATAAAGATTAAGCGAATAAGCGTGGGAGTTCTCGTAGACAAGAGTGTGAAGATAGACCCCAAAAAGTTGGAAGAGCTCATAGTTGCCTCCGCAGGACTTGACCCAAAGCGGGGAGATAAGGTGAGTGTAGTTCTAACGGAATTTACAGCCGCCAAACCGACGGTAAAGCCTACTCCTAAGAAGGTACCCCTATACGTTTACATAGTTCTCGGAGTTGCAAGCTTAGTATTTCTAGGCTTAATTACCTTCGGTATCTTAAGACTGTTAAAGAGGAAGAAAGAAGAAGTTCCCGTTCCTCCTACTTACGCCGTTACGCCACCTCCCGAAGAGGTAAAGAAGAGTCCTTACGAGGAGTTTATAGAACTCGTACAAAAGGAGCCCAAGAAAGCGGCAATAGTTTTAAAGAACTGGCTAAAGGAAGGTTAAACCTTTGCAAGTTTGAGGTCCTCCACCTCAACCGGGTAGTTCAGGCTGAAGCAGGCGTCGCAGAACTCTTCCCTATTTCCTACGGCTTTTCTAAGTCCTTCTAAGGAAAGGTATTTAAGTGAATCAGCTTCAATGAACGTTCCTATTTCTTCTAAGGACATCCTGTTAGCTATGAGCTCTTCCTTGGTGGGAGTGTCTATTCCGTAATAACAGGGACCAACCACGGGAGGAGAAGCTATCCTCAGGTGTACCTCCTTCGCTCCCGCTCTTCTCAACATAGTGATTATTCTTTTAGACGTAGTCCCCCTTACGAGACTATCGTCAATTACTACCACCCTCTTTCCCTTCAAAACTGCCCTGTTAGGGGAGAGCTTCATTAAAACCCGTAAGTTTCTGAGCTCCTGCGTAGGTTCTATGAAACTCCTACCCACGTAATGATTTCTAATAAGTCCGTATTCAAAGGGAATGCCCTTCTCCTCTGCGTATCCCAGAGCCGGAACAACCCCGGAGTCCGGGACAGGAATAACTACGTCCGCCTTTACATCGTCCTCACGGGCGAGCTGTCTCCCCATCTCCTTACGAACGTTGTAAACCCAGTCCCCGAAGATGTAGCTATCCGGTCTTGCAAAGTAAACGAACTCAAATACACACATAGCTTTCCTGGGAGACTTGAAGGCTCTGTAACTCCTTATTCCCTTTTTATCTACAACGAAGACCTCTCCCGAATAGATTTCCCTCCAGAACTCCGCCTCCAATATCTCGAAGGCACAGCTTTCGGAGGCGAAGAGAATGGTGTTTCCCTTTCTGCCTACGCAAAGGGGACGAAATCCGTAGGGGTCCCTAACAGCCACAAGTTTATCCCGAATCATATAAAGCACACTGTAGGCACCCTTAACCCTGCGAAGAACGTGGAAGATGTACGGAAGTATTTTCCTATCTTCAGGATGAAGGTTTACCCCTTCCGGAATATAGGTATCTTCTCCGAGGAGGGATAAAAACAACTCCGAATCCGAGCTGTATTCAAACTTAACACCCTTAGCTTCAAGCTCTCTCCTTAAGGAAAGAAAGTTAACGAGGTTTCCGTTGTGAACCACTGCCACTTTTCCGAGAGGGGTTTCTTTTACGATGGGCTGGGCGTTCACTCCTCCTGCGTTTCCCGCCGTGGAGTATCTTACGTGAGCTATTGCCATATCCCCCTTGAGCTTTTCAAGGTCTTCCTGCTTAATAGCCTCTATTACTCTCCCTGCCTTCTTCACCGAGTATATTTCTTTTCCGTCACAGGAGCTGATTCCGACACTTTCCTGACCTCTGTGTTGGAGGGAGTATATAAGGAAGTAGGCGTATTCCGGGGCGTGGGGAGATTTGTAAACACCGGCAATTCCACACATTACATCTATTTAATATATTTTGAAGACCGCCTTCGGCGGTATTTAAAACCTTATAAAATAACTTTCCTATGGCTCGTTTATGCGTAGCTTTAGACTTAGAGTGGGAAAGGGCTATAAGGATTGTTAGAGACCTGTACGACTTCTTTGAAACTTATCCCCTGATAATGAAAATAGGTCATAGGATTTACCTCGAAAGGGGAGGGCAAGCCGTAAAGGAGCTCAAGGAAGAATTTCCTTACGAAGTCTTCTTGGACCTAAAGCTTCATGATATTCCCTCAGTTGTCGGGAAAGCTGTAGAGATGATTAACGAGCTTGGAGCGGATTACACTACTATTCACCTCCTCGGCGGTGAGACAATGATTGAGGAGGCTGTAAGGAAAAAAGGCAACGTGAAACTTCTCGGCGTCAGTATCTTGACATCCCACGGGGAGGAGTACAGAGATTATCTGAAGAGCGGATTTGAAACCTTAAAGGATTTAGTTTTGCATCTTGCAAAAACGGGAATAGATAGGGGAGTCGACGGTATAGTGTGCTCGGGAGAGGAGGTAGAGTTTTTGAAGAAGAATATCGATAAGGACTTCATAGCGGTGGTCCCGGGAGTGAGAATCAAGAAGGATAAAAGGCAGGACCAGCGGAGGGTTCTCACCCCTGCCGAAGCAGTTAAAAGAGGAGCGGACATAATAGTTATAGGTAGAGAGATAACGGAAAGTAAAAATCCCGTTTACGTAGTAGAAAGAGCTTTAAAGCTTATAGGAGAGATTTAGCAATTTCGGGTTATATAATACTTGATGTTTGCGGAAAAGTTCTTAAGGTCGTTAATCAACTTCCCGTTCTTATTCCACTCTTCGGCGTATGCCTTTATCCATTCTTCCGAGAGAAACTTATACATAACTACCTCCAAAGGAAGGGAAAAGGGAGAGGCTCAGCCCCCCGCCTCCTCCGCTAAGGCTTTGAAGACCTCGTTAAAGGAAACCTCGTCGTTCTTCACGAAAACTCCCACGTTTCCCATCACGCAAACCGAATACTTGGGTCCCGTAAGTGCCCAGCCCTTTAAGGGTGTCCACTCTTTTCAAGAAAATGCGGTGTATCCGTCCGCCTGCATCTTAGCCATGGCGTTGTTTGCCGCACACATTTCTGCAGCCATTGCAGCTTCTTCTTCGGTTATGTCTCCTTTGTAAGCTACGAGCTTTCCGTCGTCGGTGAACTCTCCCGCGGCAACCGCCCCGGGAAGGGACATAAGCTCTTTTAATTTGCTCAAGGTAGCCATGCTTCCCACCTCCTGATGTTTTTTCATTACGTTTATGAAGCAAAGAGCGTGCCAAAAGGTGGAAAATAAAAAGCCTTGAAAATCAAAAATTTAAAGGGAGGGAATTTTTAGGAAAATGTTGCAGTGTTGCAACAGTGTTGCAACAGGATGATGCAGAGGTGCTACTTTCTTTCTAACAGATATCCCACGAGAGGGGGAAGCCAACAGAGGTTTGCAGCGATTGTTTCAAGAGCGGTCAGGGTGTTGGTCGTCGGAGAAAATCCGAGAAGTCTCACAGTAAGGAGACCAACCGGAACGATTAAGATAACTCCCAGGCTCGCAAGCCCGACGGGATTTTTTAGATAACTGATAAAACCTCCAATAAAAGAGCCTTCCTTTTTTGACAGGTAAAGCAGTATCCCCACCGTTCCCCCTATCTGGTCCGACATTGCGTAAAAGTATGGGATGTAGAAGCCTTCCCAGGAGTAAACGTTAACACCGAGCGCTCTGCTCCCGAAATCCACAATCCAGGGGAATATTAAGCCTATAAACTTGCCCCAGCCGTATGCCTGCGCTAAAGAGAGAGCCTTTCCTTGGATCCTCTTCTTTATGGCGAAGATTCCCTCAAATATGCTCTCCCCTTCCCCGCTGAAGGTTCTGACTATCCACTCGGTTATTGGATTTTGCTTGAGGTTTAGGAAATCAAATATAAAACCGAAGAGGAGACCGAGGGAAAATCCCCCGAGGGTATATTTTAATAACTCCCCGAACTCCTCCTCTTCCGGTTCCTCTAATTCTTTCTCTTTCTCTTCCCTTACCATCTGAAGTGGGAGAAGACCATGTTAGCCTGAGCCATTCTGTGGGTTTCTTCCTTCTTCTTGTATGCTCCGCCTTTTTCGTTGAGGGCGTCAAGGAGCTCCGCTTTTAGTCTCTCTATCATGGTGTATTGTCCTCTGGTTCTGGGTCTTTCCTTTGCCGCTTCTACGAGCCACTTGAGGGCTAAGCTTATCTGTCTCCTTTCTGGAACCTCTATGGGAACTTGGTAGGTAGCTCCTCCCACTCTACGGGGTCTCACTTCCCATTCGGGCTTTAGTTTCTCAACGACTTTGTGGAGTAGCTCAACGGGGTGCATGTTAACCTCTTTCGCAGCTTCTTCCAGAGCGGTGTAGA
>WFPV01000112.1 GCA_015487405.1 Aquifex sp.
TACTTCAAGAACAAGGTCTCCATGCACGAGCTCGGCTTTCAGGAAGTAATGGCTCTTATGGAGCTGAGGGGCTTCCCCATAAAGGAGATAGTAATCCTCGGACTGGAACCCAAAAGCTTTGAGACCTCTTTAGAACTCTCTCCCGAGGTGGAAGAAAAGATTCCTATGCTCGTTGAAGAAATCGCGAACCAGCTCCGGGAATGGGGCGTTCCCGTAAGGAGGAAAGAAGATGGAAAGTAAGAAATTCCTTGAGAAATTAGAAAGAATAGACGGAGCGAAGCTCCGTAACTTAATAAAAAATAAAGAGAGCTTCGTCCTGTACGTCAGGAGTGAATAGCTCTACGACAAGGTCAAGGAGATATTTGACGTAGACATTGTCTTCCCCGAACTTGCGAAGGCTTTCCCAAACCTTAAATTCTACTGGGCGGAAGTTAAAGATTTAGAAGGATTTAATTTAATACCACCTTCGGTGGTGATTTTTAAGGAGGGAGAAATAAAGGAGACTCTCACGGGCATAAAAACATGGGCGGAATACCTTTCTAAGATAAGGGAGAGCCTATCATGCTGATGAACGCTATTCCTATCCTTAAGGAAATCCTCCAGGCTTTAAAGGATTTATACGAAAAGGGAGAGGAGCACGTTATTTACATAAACAAACTTCCCATAACCCCCGAGGACTGGGAACTCCTCCTGGACGTCTTGGAAGAAGGGCAGATAGAGATTACTTACAGTTCCAAAACCCAGCCTGCGGAGTGGAGGGAGACGGGAATTTACGGAGTCTGGATAGGTGTAATTAAGAACAGGGACGACAAACCCGTATTGGAGACTATAGAAATAACCCACTTCCCCAAGCTCGCGAGTGCTCAAAAGGAGGATATCGCCGAAAGCATAAAGTATTTGGAGGAAAAGTTAAAGGAAATAGAAGAACGCGGGGCTAAGGGGAGCGCACTTGACTAAATAATATTGAGAATCATTTTTACTTAAAATGAGCAGGCTCATAATACTCCTTTTGTTTCCCTTATTTCTCTTCTCAGAGAGAACCTTTTACTTGATGGGCACTTACTTTGAGGCTGAGGTTGAAGGGAAAGAGCTAAAGGCTTACAGGCTTGGGAAAGAACTTGAGGAAAAGCTCTCAGACTTTATAGAAAGCTCCGAGATTTCCAAGATAAACGAAAACGCAGGAGTCAAGCCCGTAAAAGTTTCAAAGGAAACCTACGAGGTTATAAAAATTTCTTTGGAAATCTGCAGGAAAACGGGCAAAGCCTTTGACCCCACGGTAGGAAGCTACACGGTGAACTTCTTAAGAAAAGGAGTTCTCTCTAAGGAGTATGCCCTTTCCCTAATAAACTGCGAATACGTAGAGCTCTATCCCGAGGGCAGGGAAGTTTTCCTTACAAAAAAGGGGATGGCTCTTGACTTAGGAGGAATAGGGAAGGGCTACGCCCTTGAGGTAATAGCAAGAAAGATAAAAACAGGGAAAGGCTTTTTAGCCCTATCAGGAGATATAAAGGTTTGGGGAGAAAAGAGAGTTATAGGAGTTTACAATCCCCTCAATCGGGGAGTTCTCGCCTATCTTGTGAACAAAAAAGATTTCTGTATATCCACCTCGGGAAACTACAGGAGAAGGCACATCCTCGGAAGCTCGGACTTTCTCCAAGTAACCGTCGTTCATAAAAACTGCACCTACGCGGACGCTTACGCTACTGCCCTTTTCTCGGGAGGGGAAAAGCTTTTAGAAAAACTTGTGGACAGCGAGGAGCTCGGTATCCTCGTTCTTTACCCCGACGGGAAGGTTCTTTTAAATCACACATTTACGACCTTCTTTTCTGAGATACATTTTCAATAAGTATTTCTGACTTAGCTCATAGAAAAAGCGTTCTCATCCCTGTTTAATGGAACTTCAACTTGAAATCCAGTATCAATTTCATAGGAGGTGCGTTATGAGGAAGGTTTTGCTCGGGCTTGCCCTCTTTTCAAGCTCAGTGCTTGCGGAGAGCACGGTAGACGAGAAAATCAAAGCCTTAGAAGAGAAAATTAAGTCCCTCCAGCAGGAACTTCAGGAACTAAAGAGGACAAAGGAAGAAACGGAGGTTTTAAAGGAAGAATTAAGGAAATTGAGATTAGAAATCGTTCTTCCCGCAGAGGAGTATAGGAGCGTTTACGGGCTGGGACCCGCGGCTTCAAAGGTTTACATAACCAAGAAGGGAGTCTCTATCGGGGGATACGGAGAAGTCCATTACATTAACAACCCTGATGCTGAGCCAAAATCTACGATAAACCTAAGAAGATTTATCATGTACTTTGGTTATTCTTTTTCAGAAAGAATGAAGTTTAATTCTGAATTGGAGGTAGGAAATGCTTACGTTATAGGAGGAAAAGAAAGTGGCTCGTTTGCAATCGAATTTGCATATATAGATTATGTCTTTTCTCCACTCTTTGGACTGAGAGGGGGAATGGTTTTAATTCCTATGGGAATAGTTAATGAAGTTCATGAGCCTCCCACTTTCGTGACCGCAGACAGACCTTACATTGAGAGATATATCTTTCCTACAACATGGCGTGAGAATGGGGTAGGTATTTTTGGAGAATCCGATATTATTTCCTATAGGGCATATCTAATAAATGGAATGAAGGCAAAAGAAAATAAATATAAACCTGAATCCCCTCTCAAAGACTTAAGACAAAATGGAGCCTTAGCTTCCGCAGACAGCCTCGCCTTCACAGGAAGAGTGGACTTCAAGCTCCCCAAAAATCTCACCGTAGGTATCTCAACCTTTATCTCCGGAGTTCAGAACAATAAGGGAGACAATCTTGGAAACATTTACATGTTCTCCCCCCACCTCTGGTGGCAGTATGCGGGATGGGATATAAGATTCGTGGGGGCTTATGCCACAGTGAGTGATGCGGGCAAGATATCCGCGGAACTTGGAACAGCGTTCCCTAAACGCTTCTACGGATTTTACCTCCAGACGGCTTACAACATCCTGAGACACTTTGATACGGAGCAGGAGTTATACATCTTCGGGATGTATGAAAACCTGAACAGGTATGCGGATACCCCCGCGGGCTACACGAAGCCCCAAGGTGCTGAGCTCCAGATATTCAACTTCGGATTATCCTACAAGCCCCACCCCCTCGTAGCGATAAAGGCGGACTACGTCAGGGAAGACTACAAGGATAAAAAGGATAATGACATCTTCAGAGGTGCACTGACGTGGATGTTCTGAGGGGAGTCCTTTTCTCATTGCTTTTCTTTTTCCTTTTTATTACCTTCGGTGGAGAAAAAAGAACACCCGAGAAGGTGTTAAAGGAGCTTTTCCCGAACGCGGAGGTTGAGGTAAAGAACCTTATCCTTACAAAGGAGGAAGTAAAGAAGATTAAGCAGCTGACAGGAAAGGAACCCGAGAGCAGACTGATATCGGTTTACATTGTCAAGCAAGATGGGAAAGTTTTAGCCTACGGCTTTGTAGACATTCACAGAGTCCGAACCAAGCCCGAAGCCCTCTTATTCGTTCTCTCTCCCGAGGGAAAGATAGAGCTCATAGAAGTTCTCGCCTTTTACGAACCCCCGGAATACGTCCCTCCCCCCAAGTGGCTGGAGCTGTTCAAGGGAAAGAGTCCCGAAAATCCCCCTAAATACAAGAGAAACATTCCCAACATAACGGGAGCTACCCTCACCGCGAGAGCGGTATCCAAAAGTGCTGGTAGAGTTTTAGCACTCTGGAAGGTTCTCTTCGGAAAAGGAATATGAAATTTTTTGTAAGCGGAAACCCTAGGAAGAATAAGACCTTAACACTTCTTATCACTACGCTCTGGGCTTTTCTCCTCCTTTTCTGGATAGTCAACTGGCTTTATTACCACTTCACCTTTGGTCTTACAATTGAAAGCCTAAAGCTTTACTTCTTCGGAGTCCCCGACTTTCCCGAAAAGATTTCTTACGATAATCTCTTGACGGACCTCCACGTATTTTTCTTCACAAGCTTCTTCTTATTTTTCTTGAGCGCTTCTCTTACCAACCTCGTGGAGTTTAGATTTAAGAACCTTTTGATAGTTTCCGGATTCCTCTTCCTCCTCGGAGAGCTCGTCGTCAGCCTGACGGTTCCCTTAATAGAAAGCCTTATTCCCCTTAAGTTACTTTTCTTTATCCTTTTCCAGATAACTGTCCTCCTACTGCTTCTCTCCTTTATCCTAAAGTTCTACTCCTTAGAAAGCTACACCGCCGGCAGGAGAGGTTTAATACTCCTCGTTACTCTATTTGCGATTTTCACACTTTCCTTTTCCCTCTTGAACCTTTTTCTCTTCTTAAAGAAGCTCGGCTTCAGTCCCGAGTCCGTAAAGAGTTACTTTCTCGGAAACGAGAAAACCTTTACAAGACCCAAAAGCTTTTCAGGAATTCTGAAGATTGTTTACCCTCACCTCTTATTTATTCCCCTTTTCTCCTTTACCCTCGCCCACTTCCTGCCCTTTACTCAAAGGAAAGTGAACCACTTTTTCGTTCTGTTTTTAATCCTCATTCCGTTGCTGGAGATGGTGATCTCTTTCGGAATTAGATACCTTAGCGGAGAACTCGCTATTTTAAAGGTAATATTACTATTTATTTCTATATATTTATACACAACAGCGTCCCTAAAGTTGTTATCTTCAATTAGATGAGAGGAAAAATCCTATTAGCCCACGGCACGGGCGGAGAAGAAACCCAGAAGTTAATAAAGAACTTGTTTTTAAAATACTTCGGAAATCCCATACTAAACAGACTGGACGACGGAGCGGTTCTGGAGCTATCGGGAAAGCTCGTTTTCTCCACTGACAGCTTCACGGTTTCTCCTATCTTCTTTAAAGGGGGAGATATAGGAAA
>WFPV01000113.1 GCA_015487405.1 Aquifex sp.
ACTTTAGGCAGTTCTACGATATTTACAACACATTTTTTTACTTAGCCTACAGGGAGGAAGACGAGAAGCAGGAAAAGTTTTTAAAACTCCTCGCCTTTAGCGGTATAACCGTAGTTAAAAAGCCGGTAAAACAACTGAAGGATGGAAGTTTAAAGGGAAACCTGGACGTTGATATAGCCATTGACATGCTCCTGACGAAGGACAACTACGATGTCGGTATTCTCTGCTCCGGAGACAGTGACTTTGAAAGACTCGTTTACGTCCTCAGGAGTTTTGGGAAAGAAATAGTTTGTGTCTCAACAAAGGAAAGCACCTCCATAGAGCTCGCCAACGCGGTTGACAAATACATAGATATAAAGGACATACTCCCCCTCGTTAGGCTTGAGTGAGCTTTTTCTGGAACTCTTTTATCTTATACATACGCTTGTCAGCCTTCTCTATAAGTTCATGGAGCTCTACTCCATCCTTAGGAAAACAGGCACTTCCTATCGCAGCGGAAACCTCTATTCCTTCATAGTTTATCTTTAGGTTTTCCATTAATTTTTCTATGAGCCTAAGTAAATCCTCAGGTAAAGTTTCTAAAATAACTATAAACTCGTCACCTCCATAACGTATTATGTATTGGTCGTCATCAACGCTTTCTTTAATCTTTTTTGCTACCTCCTTTAGGATTTTATCCCCCACACTGTGCCCGTAAACGTCGTTTATTTTTTTAAAATTGTTCAGGTCTATAAAGATTAAGCAGAATGGCTTTCTAAACCTTTTGTATTTCTCAACCTCTATCTTAAAGATTTCTTCCAAAAACTTCCTATTTTTCACCCCCGTTAGGGGGTCTATGTATATTCTACTTTCTAAATTTCTAAACCTTTTTATCAGTTTTATATTCTCAAAAAAGGTATATCCCAAGAAAACGTAGCCAGCTACCTTCATAAGGTTATACACCGTAGGATTAAAACCGATGCTTTCTAAGTAATACGCCACGTATATCATCATGAAGGATACAGCATAAAGGGATGCTAAGTATTTCACAAATAGGTCTTTTGTGAGAAGCATAAATATGGTATAAAGTCCGGCAAATCCAAGAATAATATACCTATCAATTCCCATAAGCATCTGAGCTATAATTTTAACTTAGTCCTATGAAGGTAAACACTCTATGGCTCGTAAGGAAACTGGGAGATTTTTCCTCCGGCTTTCTTAAAGATGACGATGTAGTTGTCTTGATTCAAGACGGTGTCCTGAGGTATCCCTCCCGGGAAAGGTGGTTCGTTTGCAAGGAAGATGCTGAAGCAAGAGGCTTAAAGTTTCCAGAAGAGGTTATGAAGTCATATTCAGAGATAGTTGAGCTCATAGAAAAAGCAAAAAAGGTTATAGTTTGGTAATCTAAATCCTATTTTTTTTATGAAATATGTTTTAACTTATTGGAAGGTTTTAGTGTGAAGGTCACCCCCGAGTTCTTCTTGAGGCTGTTAGAGCTCCGGGACGCTTATACGAGGGGACATACTGAGCGGGGAGTAATTTACGCCTTAGAGATAGGGAAAGCTCTTGGATTAACTGAGGAAGAGCTAAAGCTTTTAGAAGTAGGAGGCTACATCCACGATATAGGAAAGATAGCCATTCCAGATGTTGTTCTTCTAAAACCTTCAAGGCTTACAAAGGAAGAGTATGAGATTATGAAGCTTCACGTTGAACTCGGATACGAAATTATAAAGGACGTAGGCTTTCCTAAAGAGAGTGTAGAGGTTCTCCTATACCATCAAGAAAAGTATAACGGAACAGGTTATCCCTTTGGGAAGAAAGGAAAGGAGATTCCACTCCTTGCAAGGATATACAAGATAGCCGACTCCTTTGAGGCTATGACCTCCAGGAGAGTTTACAAAAAAGCAAAAAAGTGGGAGGTTGCCCTCAATGAGCTTGAAGAACTTGCGGGATTAGACTTTGACCCAGATATAGTTCCCTATGCTGTAAAAGCTCTCAAAGAGCTTCAAGGAAAGATAAAACCTAAGCTTGATTTAGATTCCGAACTTGAGAAGATTCGCTGGAGCTTTTACTTTACGGATTTTACGGGAGCCATAAAGGGAGACCTCTTTTTATCCACACTAAGGGCTTTTATAGAGAAAGGAGACCCCTTCTGCCTGACCTTATTTGATATAGAGAACCTCTTTGAGATAAATCAGGAAAGAGGCTGGGATAAAGGAAACGAAGTTCTACAAGCACTCGTTTATGCGATAAAGTCCCAGTGTTGCGGAACGTCTGACCCTAAGGAGCTCGTAATAAAACTTATGAGGGCGGATATATACGACATCTCAGTTCCTGTTATCTTCAGGCTTGGAAGTGATGAGTTTGGTGTCATAGCACCCTACATACCTCCCCCGGAAAAGGTTGAGAACGTAGCAAAATTTATGAAAGACCTCGGAGTAAAAATTAAATACGTCCAGAAGAGGTTTCCTGAAGACTTCCAAAGTGTGGAGGATATTCTCCACCTACTTATGAAGTTCCAGAAGAGAATAAGCTTCTCCCAGTAACGTATTATTGCAACTGCGAATCATTCTTAATATATTTATGCTGATGGGAGTAAATACGGAGGAGTTAAAGAAGGCATTTACTGAATTTCTCAAGAAAAAAAATATGAAGATTACAAAAACACGTTTGGATTTAATAGATTTAATAGCGGACTACAACAAGCACTTTGAGATAGAAGAGCTCGTCAACTGGATTTCCTCCCGAACGGATAAACGAGTTTCCCGCTCAACCATATACAGAACCATAAAGCTATTGGAAGAGTTCGGAGCAATAAAAGAAGTTATCAAGAAAGACAACAAAACCATTTACGAGTTCGTCGTAGGACGTTCCCACCACGACCACCTGATATGCGTAGAGTGCGGAAAAATAATAGAGTTCGTGAGTGAAGATATAGAGAAACTACAGGACGAAGTGTGCGAAGCCTACTCCTTTAAACCCATTCACCACAGACTGGAGATTTTCGGACTCTGTAAGGATTGTCAGGAAAAATAATCTGAGGACCGCTCCGAAGAGGCGGTATTAGAAATTTACTTTCCTGCTTGAGCCTTTTCCTTGGCTTCCCTTGCCTTCTTAGCCATTTCGGGGTCGTAAGCCTTTCCCTGCCAGAGCATCTTGTAGACTACCTCGTAGGTGCTTTCCGCATACTGGAGTAGCTCTTTAAAGAGCTTGTTGAATCCTTCGGATTTGTGGGACTTTTCGTGGCTCTCAAGGTCTTTCCAGAAGGTTATTATGAGGATTTCCCTATCCTTGAGAGGGTGCTCGGTTGTCTGTCCAGCGGTAGAACCTTCTAAGGATACTCCACCCGTGTTAAGAACAACGAATCCGCCGTAAAATCCATCGTCGGAGTGGTAGGTCTTTACGTGCTCACACAGATAAGCAGCCTTCTCCATAACCTCATCTAAGTCAACACCCTCCTTGAGGGTGACGTAATTAATGTTTACAATAGCATCATCAGGTATTCCTGGAATAAGAGGATTTCCGTACATCGCTCTCACCTCCTTAACAAAGGTTTTATCAAGTTTTTAGAATATTAGAATATTCTAATATATTTATGACCTAAGACATAAAAAGCTTTACAAATACTTATTGCCCCTATTAAAATTCTTTATTTAATGAGAAAAAGGGCTATCCTTGCCTTGGAAGACGGTAGCTACTTTATCGGATACTCCTTCGGAGCTCAAGGGGAAACCCAAGGAGAGCTCATTTTTAACACCTCAATGACAGGATATCAAGAAATTCTTACCGACCCCTCCTATAAAGGACAGATAGTTGTAATGACTTATCCCCAAATAGGGAATTACGGAGTAAACGATGAAGATATAGAAAGCAATAGTGTTCAGGTAAACGGATTCGTAGTAAAGGAAGCCTTCTTCAGATACTCAAACTGGAGGGCTAAAAAGAGCCTTCACGAGTATTTAGCGGAGCACGGCGTTGTTGGAATATACGGAATAGATACACGAGCACTCGTTAAAAAAATAAGGGAGAAGGGAACCCTTAAAGGAGTTATTTCCACAGAGGAAAGTGACCCTAAAAAACTTGTAGAGAAGGCTCGCAGAATTCCTGATATCTCGGAACAGAATCTCGTCAAAGAGGTTTCAACAAAAGAAATTTATTTCTGGAATCAGGGAGATTACGACCTTCTGAAAGGTTTTATTACGAAGAATAATGATAAACCCTTAATAGCAGTTGTAGATTTCGGCGTTAAGTTCAATATCCTCAGGCGTCTTACTACCGAAGGTGCTAAGGTTGTCGTCCTCCCACCGGAGGTAGCGGAAAAAGAGATAGAAAGGATAAATCCAGATGCAATCTTCCTTTCCAACGGACCTGGAGACCCCGAACGAGTAGTCGAAGGTATAAGACTCGTAAGGAAATATAAAGAAAAGAAGCCTATTATGGGAATATGCTTAGGGTGTCAAATTATAGGACTTGCCCTTGGAGGAAAAACTTATAAACTAAAGTTCGGACACCACGGAGGAAATCATCCTGTAAAGGATTTAAGAACCGGAAGGATAGAAATCACCGCTCAGAACCACAACTTTGCCATAGACTCAGAAACGTTACCCGAAGATGTAGAAGTTACCCACTTAAACCTTTTAGATAACACAGTAGAAGGAATAAAACATAAGGAACTTCCCATATTTGCGGTTCAGTATCACCCGGAAAATTCACCAGGACCCCACGATTCTTACTACTTGTTTAAGGAATTTGTTGAATTGGCTTTAAAAGAATAGTGTTCAATTAAATAAACTTAGGGCAGTTAACGAAGTAGATGAAGGAAAATAAAGAAGTATGAGATGTCCGGAATGTGGAAGTGAAAAAGTGGTAAAGAACGGAAAACAAAGAGGAAAGCAAACTTATCTATGCAAAATATGCCACAGAAGATTTACTCCAAATGCAACAAAATTGGCATGTCCTCCCCTTATCTTGGCATTCTCTTTTAAAAGATATTAGGGGAGATACCACAAGCAGAGGAATATGAAACAGATGCGTATAGAGTATATGAGTGGCTGCCAACAGATAGGCACATAGTAAGGAAGTATGGGAGAGTAAATAGGAATGAAGCATTACATTCTAAGCTAAGAGACAAATTGGTAGCATTTAAGCGAAAAACTAAAGCGTTCTTTCGCTCTTTTCGCTCCCTTCTCTACACTCTTGCTTTGTTTTCTTCCTATCATCTATTTTGTTAAGAACCTAACTTAGGGTTTACTTTTAAAAATTTCGAATTATATTTAAGTTTGTAAAAAACTCTAAGGAGGTGGTGTCATGAGGCAACTTCTCAACACTTTCAGGAGAAGTAGCAAGCTCAACAAGGGTTTCACCTTGATTGAGCTGTTAATTGTTGTAGCTATCATCGCTATTCTAGCAGTTATCGCCATTCCACAATTTGGTAAGTATAGGGTTGAAGCTGCTAAGAAGGCTTGTCTCTCAGACGTTAGAAATGCTATAACTATGTGTGCAGCAGCGTTAACATCTGACCCTACAAAGACTACATGTGACGCGGGAACGGATTATCCTAGCAGTACAACGAATGTCAATAACATTACTGTAACTGTTAATCCTGATGGAACTATAGAGGCTGAAGGACAATGTGCGGGAGCTGCTCAAGGATCAACGGCATCATGCACAAATAATAATGGTGCTATTACTTGTACTGTAAGCTAATAATATTTTGGGGGTGCTCCCCCTTTTATTTTTTTGAAAAATGGAGCGGGGAAATGGTTTCACAATTATAGAGCTTCTTGTAAGTTTTTCTATTTTAGGAATACTAGCAGTTATTGCTTTAGGTCAATACCATCAGTACTTTAAGAATGTAGTTAAAACACATTTGATAGCAGATATCAGGCACTGTCTACAAGAGATCGCTGTTAACTTGCAATTTGGAGATATAGACCTTCAGCAAGTTGTAAGTTCTTGTTCTAAATCTAAATATACTAATACCATAGAACTTGTGAGCACGAAACCTTTACAACTAAGAGCCACTGGTAAAGTTTTGGTGGAAGAAATATCGTGCTCCTATGATGAACGATCAGGTTCAGTAAACTGCGACTTTGATTAATATCAAAATTAATGAAAGTCATAAACAAGGAAGAGTTAATTCCCCTATTAAGGGAGTTATTTTCTCAAGCTGAGAATAAAGTAATAGTTGTTTCTGCGTGGATTAGGGGAAGTGTTTTTAAGGAACTCCTTTCCTTACTTAAGGAAGATGTAGAGCTTGAAGTAATCATCAGGGCGGGAAGTCTATCGGATTTGGATATAACCGATGTAGCCTTCTTTAGGGAAACTAGGAACTTCGGAGGAAAGATTTACCTTCATCCCAAGCTTCACTCAAAGTTCTTGATAATTGATGACCGCTACGCGGTGGTGGGTTCTTCGAACATAACCTTTATGGGGCTTTATCCTGAGGGAAACGTTGAAACTAACGTCTTAATAGAAGAAAAAGAAAAGATTAAAGAACTCGAAGGATTCTATGAAAACTTAAAGAAGGAAAGTGTTGATTATACGGATGTTGTAGGTTTTGTTGCTGGTGCTCAGAACTCTAAAGAGGTGGATGTAATCCTTTTAGGGGAACTCCCGGAACAGACCTATTTGAAGCTCCCCATTGAAGGAGGTTTTTTTCTCGGTAGGCTTGTGAGAGTTAGCAAGAGCAAGGAGCTAACCACGGATACACTAAAGAAAATCTTGAGTGCGGACATTTTGGACTGGAAAATTGCAAGTCTGTTTGCTTACCTTTATGAAAATGTAGAGTTCATAAACGGCAGAATGGAGATCTTAGGAGAATATGAAGAGGAAAGAAATTTATTCAAAACTCCTACATTACCGGCGAAAGCCGGTCTTTTAATTAGAAAGCTTTCTTCCGAAGATGAAGGTTTAAAAAAGGTTTTATTAAAAAATCACTCTGGCTACGACATGCGTTATCCAACCTACATAGGAAAGCTTTACGGGACAGATGTGAAGGCTTTTCTGGACCTTGACAAGGTTATCCCTATGCATATGGCTGTTCTTGGAACGACTGGTTCGGGGAAGACAACCTTCACTAAAAAGCTCTTAAAAAACTTTAGAGAGGATGCGGAGGTTTATCTTTTTGA
>WFPV01000114.1 GCA_015487405.1 Aquifex sp.
GAACATAGGGGGAGGGAGGGGGAGGGATTTTCTCACTGTCAGACCCCTAACCCTCTCCACTTGAATTTGTATTTTATGATTATATGAAAATTTTTTTCACTTGTCAAGTAATTTTCTCCCTTTTCTTTCCAGAATTTTTAGCCCTGGTCTTGACACTGCGAGAGCCTCATCGGGAACATCTTTATTTACTACTGAGCCTCCCGCTACGTAGGACCAGTTTCCTATCTTTACAGGTGCTATGATTAAAGAATTGCTACCTATGAAGGCGTTTTGCCCAACAAAGCTTTCGTATTTTTTCTTCCCGTCGTAATTTGCAAAAACCACTCCCGCACCCACATTCGTGTTTTCCCCGATTGTAGCATCCCCTATGTAAGCTAAATGTTTAGCCTTTACACCTTTTCCTACATTGCTCTTCTTTACTTCTACGAAGTTACCTATTTCAGCTCTTTCATCTATAATGGAATTATTTCTAATCCTTGCAAAAGGACCCACTATAGAACTACTTTTTAAAGAGCTTTCCTCAACAATTGAGTATTCTCTTACCTCGCAACCTTCCTCCACAACAGCATCTTTTAGAACGCTTCCTGTTCCAATTACGGAATCCCTCTTTACTTTCGTTTTTCCCTTTAACATTACTCCGGGATACACCTCAACGTCGGGCTCTAAGCTTACATCGGGTTCTATCCATATCGTTTCGGGAAAGTGAAAGGTAACACCCCTTTCCGCCCAGTATCTTATGAGTTTTAGCTTTATTATGTTTTCCACAAGAGAGAGTTCCCACCTGGTATTCACCCCTAAGATTTCCGTAGGTTCCTTTGCCATAAAGCTCCTAACTTCGTATCCCTTATCGTTGATATACTTCACAACGTCAGTCAAGTAGAGCTCTCCGGTAACCGGGCTCGGCTTTATGTTAAACAGAGCTTCTATAAGTATAGGTGCGTAGAATATATAAGTTCCCCCGTTTACCTCCTGAATAGCCCTCTCCTCGGGTGTTGCATCTTTTTCTTCAACAATTTTTAGAATTCTATCTGTTCCTGGCTCTTTAACGATTCTTCCGTAACCAGTAGGGTCCTGAAGATAAGAGGTCAGAACCACTCCCCCGAGTTTAATGCCCTCGTAGGTCTGAACCATGTGAATGAATTGCTGCATGTTCCTTATGGTCTCTCCACTTACCAAGGGACTATCCCCGTTTATTATTAGCACGTATCCATCGTAGGAGGAGAAAAAGTCCTTAGCGGATAGGACTGCGTGCGCTGTTCCTCCTTTAGGATTCTTTTGGTGAAAGAATTTAACACCTTCATTTTCAAATCGCTTCTTTACCACCTCCGCACCATGTCCTACTACTACTGCTATATCGTTAATTCTTCCGTTTTTTACGTTGGTTATTACATACCAGAGCATCGGTTTTCCAAGAATTTCGTGAAGAACCTTCGGTTTTTTACTTTTGAACCTCGTTCCTAAGCCCGCGGCAAGGATTATAGCCTTCATCTTACCTATTTTAATCCACGTGTCTCGCTACACCTCTCTTGGAGGTTTTTATAAAGTTAACGAGCTCTTGAACTTCCTTATAACTTCCAAACTCATTTAAGATGAGCTCTATCGCCTTCTCCTTAGTTAATGGACTCATAAACAGGATTTTGTAAGCTTTTTTAAGAATTTTAATTACCTCCGGTGGGAAATTACGGCGTTTTAGTCCTATTACGTTTATTCCATAGAGTTTTGCGTGCTGTCCGGATGCCACGGTAAAGGGCGGAATGTCTAAAGATACGCCCGTTAATCCTCCCACCATTGCGTAAGCTCCCACCCGAGCCCACTGGTGAACGGCAGAGAGTCCCCCTATGAATGCGTAATCTCCAACTTCTACATGTCCCCCTAAGGTAGCACAGTTAGCCATTATCACACCTTTCCCTACAACGCAGTCGTGGGCAACGTGGGAGTAGGCCATAAGCATGGTGTCGTCTTTGACGATTGTTACACCTTTGTCTAATACCGTTCCCCTATGGATGGTTACATATTCGCGGATTATGACGTTGTTTCCGATTTTTACCGCCGTCTCTTCACCGTTATACTTAAGGTGCTGCGGCTCTTCCCCTATGATTGCTCCATCAAATATCTTGCAGTTTTTTCCTATTGTTACGTTTCCCTTTATCGTAACTCTGTTTCCTATCTTTGTACCTTTTCCTATTTTGACGTTTCCGGATATAACCGTGAATGCGCCTATTTCAACATCTTCGGGAATCTCTACGTTTCCTTCAATTATCACGCTTTCGTGAACATTCATTACTTACTCCTTTTTCAATGAGTCTTTATTTTACACCTCCGAAGGAGGTATATAGATTCCGTAATTGAATAACTCCTTTAAGATATAGAAGAAACGCTCCGGAGTCTGGACGGCTTCCATTAGAGCGTTGAATAGCTCAGTCATAAAGAGATTGGGTTCCGTAAAAATCTCGGTTACCATTTTATCCCCAAGCTCTACATAGGACCCTATCTTTTCCAGTAAAGCTTCCTTTTCCTCCTCAGATAAATAATCCAGCGTAAGATTAAGTAAGTACACCGCTTCCTGCATCTTGACAAGGTTAGGGGTGTAACGATAATCCCTCAGTTCGGCATACACTTTCTCAGGATTATCAACGGTTGGACCAAAGAGGGGAAATACTTTAGATTCCGATAGGTAGGGGAGTAATGTTCTTAGATCCATTAGTAGAACATCCCTGGAAGGGTAAAGTATCTTGTGGAATATCCTTCTTATGTCCGTATCTTCCGTATTAAAGCTACCGAACAACTTCCCGGTAAAGAGTTTATCTTTTACCTTAACCGCAACGGATAGACCGTCAGAGAGGGGAATAAAACTGAGTGTATGCCCGGTGGCGAGTCCCGCTCTGAGCAGGGGAATATCTTCAATCGCTTTAAATCGTAAGTTTCCAACTCCGTAAAGTCTAAATAAATTTCCGAGCCGTCTTCTACCTATTACGGTGAGTCTTTGAACCTTTAGACTGAGTCTCTTCAAAACCTCAAGGTCCTCATAGGAACAGGTCGGAAGAAGAACGGCTGTAATATCTCCTGGTCCCTTGCTAAATTTTTCCAACCCTTTATTCAAAAGACTTATACTTCCAAGGTCTGGTAGTCCTACAGAGAGTATTACCTCCCTTCCTCTTCCCTGAAGTTTAAGGAGATAAAAGTTTCTCTTAACTATGCCGTTGTTGAGTACTTTATAAATTAAGAGGAAACCCTCTTCCAGCTCCTCCAGAACTTCCTCTTGAAGCTCGCTTACCTCAACAACTTGAACAGCGGTGCTATCCTCTGACAGTAACTCCTCGAAAAACTCACTGAGATTTTCAAAACTCTTAGTATACTTCTCTTGTTCCTCTCCCAGACTCAGTTCGTATTCTTCCTTTAAGATTTCCCTCAGTTTAGGTAAATCGCAACTTATGGAAACAGGAAAGGCTTTTACCGAACACTCTTTTCCCTGATGAGATACCTTAAGAATTTTAGAACTTCCCGAGATAGCAAGCTTTAGAACTGCATTTACAAATCCGAGCTCGCTAAGACTATCCTCATAAGGCTCGAGCTTATCGACCACCGTTAGCTTATTTAGTAGGTCTAAAGGGTTAAAGGGGATAGGCACAAGGTTGAGGTCCGAGAACCCGTAACTCAGAAGGCGTTCCCCTTCACGGTTGTTATTTAAAATAAAAAAAGGAAATAAAACTTTTTCCTTTAGAGCTTCTATCCACAGCTCTTTATTACTGACGGGCAGAATAAATAGTTGGGAATCCAGCTCCTTGATACCTTTAAGAATCTCCTCCTCATCTCCCTTTAGGGAGTAAAGGGTGTGCCCAGTTACCTCGAATATATCGGATAAAAGATACTCCACTTCACCTTTAGGGTCATAGAGTATTACTTTTAATCCCATCTATTCTATCTCCGTCTTTTTTGCAGCTACCTCTAAAAGCTTTAGGTGTTCCTTTAGTATATTTATAGACTGAACTACCATGAAGAAGGCATGTTCAACGTTTATGAGGGCAGCCTGAAAAGAAGGACTTCTATCTTCAAGCATTCTCAGTTCCCTAAACTTTCTGTAGTATTCGTCTATATCCGTTCCACATTCTATTAGCTTTATAAGAACCTCCTTTGCAAGTTTATTTGCCTCGTCCCTAGTATCCATAGGAATTAATTTTAATAAGATAGAAATATTATGCTGGACAGGGAACTTCTGGAAATTCTCGCTTGCCCGAAGTGCAAGGGAGAAGTAAAGTACTTGGAAGAAAGAGGAATCATTCTATGTGAAAACTGCAAGGTCTACTACGAAGTAAGGGAAGGGATACCTGTCATGCTTCCCGAAGAAGCTAAACCCCTTGATGAGTCATCAGATTCTTAAGTATATACTCCTTTAACTCTTCAGGATTTTCCGTAGAAAAGTCTGCGGGAAGGTGTTCCTTAAACACTTTCTTGAAATGTACGAATTCCATAGGCTTACCGTAAATTTTTCGGTAGAACTTCACCATCTCGTAATCGGCGTTGTTGTCTCCAATATACATACCACCCTCAGCTCCAAGGCATTCGACACAGAGATGTAAGGGAAACGGATGAGGCTTTCTCAGATTCTTATCCCCAACCTCATCATCATCTATCACACACCTGAAGAATTCCCAGAGACCAAAACGGTCAAATAAGTAGGAAAGGTCCCTTTTTGGTCTTCCCGTTACCACCCCTAAAGGTATTCCGGCATCCCTAAGTTCGGCAAAGAATTTAGGAGGAAGTATAAGCTCTTCTTTATCCTTAAGGGTATCGTACACGGCTTCAAAGTACTCCACTAGCTCCTCATATGGAGGAGGTTCAAAACCAAGATGTTTTATTAGTTCTACACTCACATCCCAATCGTTATTTATACCCCTACTGAACTTAAACTCCCTGATAAAGGCGAGAGAAAGTTCTTTTCCGGTGAAGTGTTTCACAGTTTCCTTTATGGCGTGATGGTAAGAATTTCTTACATCCACTATAACACCGTCAACGTCAAATATTGCTGCCTTCATACCTCCTGGTGCACCTCTTTAATTTTTTCAAGAAGGAAGCTTATAAAGTTACTTGCAAGGAATGTAAGGGTTGTGTTCTTTGGATATATAATATAGAAGTTTCTCTTAACCTCAAAACCTTTTATTCTAACGTTTACGACGCCTCCCGTCTTGAGCTCGTAATCCAGCAATCCCTTAGATAGAAATGAGCTTCCGTATCCAGACTTAACGATTTGTATTATATTCCTGCTGTTGTTGGACTCGATACGTATATTGAGTTTTTCGAAAACTATTCCGAGTTCCTCCAGCTTATCCCTGACGAGCTTACGGGTTCCTGACTGAGCCTCTCTCATCACTAAGTCAAGGTTGTAAAGCTCCTCGGGCTCTATCTCCTCATTCGCAGCTATAGGATTTTCGGGATAAGTAAAGAAGAGGATCTCATCTTCCAAAAAGGGAATACTAACAAATTTGTCAGAGGGTTCCCTCTCTATAATTCCTAAGTTCAGAACTCCCGAGATTAATCCTTCTTCAACCTCGTGAGAGTTACCCGTATAAATCTTTATTTTTGAACTCGGAAACTCCTTGTGGAATTCCGCTATTATACTCGGAACTATGTATTCACTCGGTGTAGCACTAAGTCCTAAGAAGAGTGTGTCTTTTAGATCCTTCTTTATACGAGCTATTTCTTCCATAAGTCCTTCGTAACTCGCGAGGAGGGTTTTCGCTATCTGGTATATGCGCTTTCCTTCCTCAGTAAGTACCATTCTTCCGCCCTGTCTCTGGAAAAGCTTTGCTCCTATTGTCTTTTCGAGGGCCTTTATCTGTTGAGTAACCGCGGGTTGGGTTATATATAAAATCTCGGAAGCTTTTGAGAAACTTCCGAGTTCCGCAACCGTTACAAAGGTTTTGAGTTTGGAGATATCTATCATAACTATAAATAATTTTATAGGCTAAATAAGAAAAGGTTATGACAAAGGGGAACGGGTTACCAAGTGAGAACCCTTCCCGCAGAACCTAAAGAGGGCAATGCCTGACTCGGGGTAAGTAGGGGTACATCAAAGGCAAGGTCTTCCTTTTTCATTCCGTTAAGCTCTAAAGACTGAAGACATCCAACAAATTGAACACCGTTATCGAGAGCGAGCTCCATAAAATCCTTGATAGTATTTCCGCCCTCCATAGGTCTTATGCTTTCAGCTACTCCCTTTTTGAGAAGGAGTGTAGCCGGTCCAGTAAAATATACGACGACGTTCATTTCAGCAGCCGCAGCCGTTGAAGCTAAGAAGAAAGCGGAAGGAAGTCTCTTAGGATTTTCAGGGCCGGTTATTAAGATTATCACAAGGTCTGCAGCTTGTTGCTCAGTCATAGCTTACCTCCCGAATTAAGTGTTTCTTAAATATTAATTATCTTATATACACTTCGTGTAAATTAAAATAATTCTTTATGAAAAATGAAAAACTTTTTAAGGAAGCTCTTCAGTATCTGCCGGGTGGTGTAAACAGTCCAGTTCGTGCTTTCAAAGCTGTGGGGGGAAAGCCCATAATCCTGACGAAAGGTAGAAAAAGCAGGGTATGGGATGCGGATGGAAACGAATACATAGATCTCCTCGCCTCCTGGGGTGCACTTATATTGGGACACGCACCCAAGAAGGTGGTAAAGGCCGTTCAAGATGAAGCCGAAAGAGGCTTATCCTTCGGACTCACAAATCCCCACGAAATTACCCTCGCAAGACTCGTCGTGGAAATGGTTCCATCAGTTGAAAAGGTAAGATTTGTGAACTCAGGAACGGAAGCTACAATGTCCGCCGTACGCCTCGCAAGAGGAGTCACGGGGAGAAAACTGGTTGTAAAATTCGAAGGCTGCTACCACGGCCACTACGATAGCCTCCTCGTGAGTGCGGGGTCCGGTGTAGCCACGTTCGGTATTCCGGGAACGCCCGGAATTCCCGAGGAGATAGCGAAACTCACGATAGTTTTGCCCTACAATAATGTGGATGCAGTTCGAGAAGCCTTTGAAAAGTATGGAAAAGATATAGCGTGTGTAATAGTTGAACCTGTTGCAGGCAACATGGGCGTGGTAATTCCCGAAAAGGAATTCCTCAAAGAACTAAGAAGACTGACAAAAGAGAACGGTTCTCTCCTCATATTTGACGAAGTAATAACCGGATTTAGACTCTCAAAGGGAGGAGCACAAGAAAGATTCGGAATAGAACCAGATATAACATGTCTCGGAAAGATTCTTGGTGGTGGACTTCCAGTAGGAGCTTACGGGGGAAGAAGGGAAATTATGGACAGAGTTGCTCCCGAAGGGGATATATACCAAGCCGGAACTCTTGCAGGTAACCCACTTGCCATGGTGGCGGGAACGGAGACCCTAAAGGAGCTAAGAGATAAAGAACCTTACCCCGAGCTTGAAGCAAAGACAAAGAAACTCGCAGTAGGTGTAAGCAAAATTCTGGAGGAAAAAGGTATTCCCCATACCATTAACAGGATAGCTTCTATGATGACAGTATTCTTCACGGACAAAGAGGTTAAAGATTTTGAAACGGCAAAAAGCTCGGATACAGAACTGTTTGCTAAGTTCTTCAGGGCACTCCTTGAAGAAGGAGTACTAATTCCACCCTCTCAGTTCGAAGCCTGGTTCCTAACTGCCGCCCACGAGGACGAAGATATAGACGAAGCCCTAGATAGAATACGGCAGGCCATTAAAAAGCTTTGATGGTAAAGACCCTCGTACGCGGGAGTATTTTCTTTGTTCTTATACTCCTTCTCTCCCTTTCTTACATTTCCTTCAGTTCCTTTAACTTAGATACGCTTCGCGTACTTCAAAATATAAACAAAAAGTATCTACTCTTATCACTGTTCTTCGTTTTTCTCGTTCACACCTTCGACAACCTCAGGCTTTATGTAATTTCCCGGGCAATGGGGGTAAAGTACTCCCTACTGTACGGATACGTCATCTCCCTTATAAATACCTTCGGTGCTACCATAACTCCTGCACACGTGGGAGGAGAAGGAACAACGGTGTATATGCTCGCTAGAAAAGGAGTAAACGCATACAAAATAGCTTGCATAGTTACCTTAAAAACTCTAACTGGGGCAGCATTCTTTATACTCTTTTTACCTCTGTTTATCTACCAGATTTTCCGAGAACCACAGAATGCTATCAAGCTTTTCGGAATAATAATAATTTTCTCCCTATTAGTACTTATACTTTTCAAAATATTCAGGAAAGGCGTAGCCTCTTCAGGAGTAAAGGGTAGGGATTGGTTTAGGAAAATTAAGAGCTCCTTTAAGAGATACTTGGTTTATTTACGTCTCTTTTACAGGGAAAAAAAGAAGGAATTTCTTCTTGCAACACTCTTCGGAATACTTCTTTACTTATCCTTCTTCACCGTAGGTATTTTCCTCCTTAAAGCCTTCAACGAAAAAATCAGCTTTCTGAAAGCTTTTTATCAACAAATAAGTCTGGTATACGCGATTTTCGTAAGCCCTACACCGGGGGGCAGCGGGGTAGGTGAGCTCGGGGGGATGATGGTTTTCGGAGACTTCCTCAGTAAGGCAGAGGTGGGTGTATTTGTAGTTCTGTGGAGAACTATAAGCCAGTATATGAGCGCATTCGTAGGTGGAATAATCTTTCTTATATGCTTAGTAAAAGATTTAAAGAACTTATCTTAGGTTTAATTGCCGGAACTCTTTTCTATTTGGTTTACTCCAAGTACGAACTCTCTTATCTAATTTTCCCCGCTTTTTTTATAGGGCTTCGAAGAGAAAAACTAACTTTCTTTACTTTCGGTCTTACGGCTTGCTTGCTTTCCCTTTTCTGGCTCAGACTGCCTATAATCCAGAGCGGAGAATACCCGTACGTGTACGCACTCTTAGGGGCTTTTTTAATAATTTTCCTAGTGTTCCTTATACAGTTCGGTTTAACGTACTTAGTGTGGAGTTTCTTTAAATTCACCTGGATATCCCTACCTTTCATATTTGTCGCTGTTGAGGTGCTTCGTTCTTTCTTTCCTTTCTCGGGTTTCCCCTGGTTGCTTGCAGGAACTCCACTTATAAATATTCCCTTATTAAAGTACTCTCTGGTTCCTTTCACAGTATACGGAGGAAGCTTAGTAGTTCTACTTCTTTCCATACTCGCGCGATTCAATAAAAAACAGATAATTGCTACACTCTTAGGCGTTACTTTTCTCTCCTTTTTGGGTTACATTATGCATAGAGAGCGGGAAATCTCCGGTGATTTTAAAGTAGCTATCGTCCAGACAAACATTCCCCAGCACATTAAGCTAAACAAGGAACTTTTTAAAAGAGAGTATCCAGTAATCCTGGAACTCATAGAAAATGCACAGGAGGAGAATCCTGATATCGTTATTCTACCGGAATCTACTCTTCCTTTCTTCCTTGAGGATCTCGATACCGTAGGGAAAGACTTACTAGAACTATCGAAAAAAACACCTATAATCTTTGGAATCATAGAAATTGAAAGAGATTTTGCCCCTTACAACTCGGTGGTTCTATTGAAAGATGGGAAAATAGTAGATATCTATAGGAAACACATACTCGTTCCTTTCGGAGAATACACACCTTTTCCCTTTAAGTATTTATCTTCCCTAATTCCCTACTTCGGTCTTACAGATTATGAAAAGGGGGAAGGAGCAAAATGTTTTAAAGTAGATAAGCTTTCTATAGGCACTCCTGTGTGTTTTGAGATTGCATATCCTTTTTATGTAAAAAAGTTCAAGTGCGATATCTTTGCAGTTATAACGAACGATGGCTGGTTTCTCGACTCCGACGGAACTTATCAACATATGAGGATGGCGAGAATAAGGTCTTTTGAAAATGGTGTATTTATCCTATGGGTTAATAATACCGGACCTTCTGCTGTAATTTCTCCTGATGGAACGATTCTAAAGTACCTACCTTACGGGGAGAGAGGTATCCTATTCTTTTCCTTCTAAAATCTCCTTAATTCTTTCGTATATATAAAATCTTATCTTTATACTGTCCGCATTCGTTATATCTATCATTTCAAAACCACAGATAATATTATTCCCCTGCTCCCTGATATTTACCAAGTTAGCTGTTCCCTTTATTATCTCCTTTACACGGGGAAGTTCAAAGTAAAAGGGTACGGACTTCCTCTCCTTTAGGTTATCGATATCCTCAAGAGTGCAATAAACGGCAAAGCCTTCTTCCGAAATATCGTAGAGATTCTTAGTTAAGTTACCTACTGTGACCTTAAAGTTTTCCTCTTTTAAAGGAGGTACCCTTATGCTCTTCCTATCTCCCAGAGGCTTTTCAGGAGATATTTTAGGAAATTCTAAAAGAATGCTATTCTTATTCCTTCCCACAACCCTGGTAGGTAATATAAAACTTTTGTACTTCAGATACACCTTTTGCCCTTCCCTCCCGAACTTTTCGAGCAGAGGGGTTATTTCAACATATATTAAGTTCCCTTCAAACTTCTTAAAAGTAGTTTTTACATCAACTACGTAATCGTTAAGAAATATGTATATTTCCGCCGAAACACTCACTACCAACTTACCTCCATAATAGTAAAGGAATAATATCTTCTAACTTCATCCCCCTTGAGCCTTTTAATAATATTAACCCATTTTTGAATAAATTTTTAGAAAAAGTCATAAAGTCCTTCAACTTATCCGTGCTTTCAAAATAAAGTTTATCTTTCTTGTAAACCCTGAAAGCATTATACATCTCTTTTCCGACAAATATGACCAAGCTAAAGTCCTTGGAGTTCAACAATTGCCCTATCTCCTCATGAAGCTTCTTGCTGTACTTGCCCAGTTCTAACATATCTCCCAATACAAGTATCTTTCTGGGATGTTTTATAAGAGATAAAGTATCAATCGCATTTCTTAGAGAGAGAGGATTAGAGTTATAGGCATCGTTTATAAGGGTAAGGTTGGGGGACCTGAGAATCTCCATTCTTCCCCATGCAGGTTTGAAGTTACCAAGAGCCTCCTTAAAGCTTTTATAATCGTAATTCAAGGCTTTCAAGGCCCCAAAAGCTGCTAAAGTATTATTTAACATACCTACGCTCATTACCGGAACAAAGAACTCCTCTCCATTTACAGAAAAAGTTATTCCCTCAAGTCCGACATCCTTTATCCTTCCTCTTATATCTCCTTCTTCACCAAATGTAATTAAGTTTTTTAGGGAGGGATAGTATCTTAGTGCGTAATGAGGAATAATCGCTATGCTTCCATCAAACCAGTGCTCGAAAATTTCACCGTTGCCTTTAATAACGTTTTCAAAGCTTCCAAAACCTTCAAGATGCTCTTCACCCAGAGCAGTTATTATTCTAATGTGCGGTAGGGATATCTCTACTAGCTTCTTTATTTCTCCAAGTTGACTTGCTCCAAGTTCAAGAACCCAGAAGTTCACATCCATAGGAGCATTAGCCACAGCTAATGGTAAACCTATCTGGGAATTTAGATTTCCGGGGCTTTTAAATACTTTTCCTACCTGAGATAATAAGTGAGCTAAGAGCTCCTTAGTAGTTGTTTTTCCTGCCGAGCCTGCAACTCCAATAACTTTCCCTTTGAAATTTTTTCTTTTGTACTCAGCTATTTTCCTTAATGCTTTAATAGAAGAATCAACCTTTACAACAAACTTCCCGCTAGGAGGTTCTATATCCCTTTCAGATATAACTCCTACAGCACCTTTTGCAAAGGCTTCCTGTATAAAGTCATGGCCATCAAAACGGGAACCCTTAAGAGCTACAAACACTTCTCCCTCTTTTACCTTTCTGGAATCAATTGAGAAGCCTTTTATTGGCCTACTTTCACCTACCAGTTTTCCTCCAGTTATAAGAGAAACTAAATGAGCATCCATTCTTAATATATTCGCATAAGGATTTTATCTTCTTGTTTTAAGTTTAATGTATTCTTGTATGTGTTTCGGAATAGGTTCTCCTGCATATACCTGAAGACCTTTGATAGAAATAGTCTGAACAAAGAATCCCTATAATATCTTGGAGTTTTTTTAATAGATGAAAGGATATAGTTTACATTCTAGCTAGCGATTTCCTTTGGAGTCTTATAAGTTATATTTCCATTTTTACATTCAATTGTATTTTTATAACGCAAAGCATTATTTAATGCGTTTTTAAACTCTCTCAATGTAGAGGAGTAGTGAAAGGCTAAAGCTCTACAGACCTCTTTATCCCCGTATAGGCATGCCAGTTCACTATATTCATATCTAGGTAAGAAGTAATTTCCAAAGCTTTAGATATATGGGAAGTCTGCAAATAGGCTTTCTCTATTTGATGGACAGGAATGTAAAACCCCGCTATGGTACGACAAGCAAGAGGATCTTTTGAAATTAAACATTTGTCTAGAACTTCAGATGAATGAACACTTTGGGGTATGAGGAAAACAAGTATAAGGAATATAAA
>WFPV01000115.1 GCA_015487405.1 Aquifex sp.
CCCCCCACCTCCCTCCACCAGTTTTGGCTGCCCGCCCGGGCAGCCCTTTCTAAATTAATAAACGATGCTATACTTCAGTTCTGACTTTCACCTTTACCACGAGAACATAGTAAACCTGAGTCCAAAGATTCGTTTCAAGGGATTTGAAATCGTAATCTTAAACAACTTGTGTAAACTTTTAAAACCTGAGGATACCCTCTACGTAGTCGGAGATTTTACCTGGCACTTCAACGATAAAAGGGGATACCTACGGTGGTGGAAAAGTCTCCCCTTCAAAAAAGTCCTTATCTTAGGAAACCACGACAGAAAACCTGAAAAACTTAGAGAATACTTCGATGAGGTTTACGAGTTTTACCATATAATTGAAGTACAAGGTAGGAGGATACTCCTTTCCCATTATCCCGCTAAAGACCCCATAACGGATAGGTATCCCGAAAGGCAGGAGCTCATTAGAGAACTTTACTTTAAGGAAGGTTGTAACCTTCTGATTCACGGGCACGTCCACTGGAACGAGGAAGGGATTAGGTGCGGTTGTAGAGATTACGGCATTAAGTGTGTAAATGTAAATATAGAGTGGTGGAAGTATAAGCCGGTAAGTCTGGAAAGCATTTTAAGAACCTAAATATCCTAAATACCGCCTTCGGCGGTAATTTATAAACCTTGAAAGTAAATAAATACTTACTTAATTTATAGGTATGAAAGCAGTGAGGGAAAAACTAAAAGAGGTAATAGACCCCCACACGGGAATAAATATCGTGGACATGGGAATGGTGAAAGAGATAACACGGGAAGGGGATAAACTCAAGGTAGTGATAAAGCCAACGAGTCCTTTCTGTCCAGTCGGGAATTACCTAATTCAGGCGGTCAAGGAAAAAGTAAAAGAGCTCGGATACGACGCTGAGGTTGAGCTTGAGGGATACCTCTTCGGAGAGGGGTGAGATATGAAATTAGACGTTAGAGGTTTAGAACCTCCCCAGCCTATGATAAAGATAGCGAAGGCTTTAGAAGAGCTAAAGCCGGGAGAGGTGCTGGAGGTTCTCGGCTCAAGACCATTTGCACACCTCATTCCCCGTCTCAAGGAGCTCGGTTACGAATACGAACTAAAGGAAACAGAAGAGGGCTACCTTCTAAAGATATGGAAAAGGGGAGATGAGAAACCCATAGATGTTGAGAAAGCTGTTGAAGAGGAGAAAAAGAAGGAGTTCGTTATAGACGAAAACACCAACGTGGGGGAACTACTCAAAAGATACCCGAAGGCTTTAGATATTCTAATTAAATACGGCTTTACGCCGTTAAAGAATCCGATTCTTAGGAAGATACTCCCCCATACGGTGACCCTCGGACAAGCGAAAAAGATTAGACGACTTTCTGACGAGAAATTTCAAGAGCTTTTAAAGGAGCTCAGGGAGCTTGCTAAAAATGATTAAACCGGAAGGTCTCGTAAAACTAACTCCTTGGTATATCTTGATTTCTTTACTATTCATTCCCCTATCAATCCTTTTAAAGATTCTCGGAAAAGCCTATACGGATTTCCTTATTTACTTTGTCTATCCTTTTCTCATTTCGGGAACCCTCTTTCAGATTTACCCCACAATTCAAGGACAAAGGTTAAAGCTTGAAAAACTGACCTACCTTCACTTTTTCCTTTTTTTGTTCCTTTGTTTAACTTTTTTATTCACGGGAAAGATTTACTATGTTTCTTATTTTTTCGTGAACCTACTCTTTTTACTGATAATTCTCGTAAATACAAAGAAGATTGACGACCTCAATACCCTCTTTTTATTGGTAGGAAGCTTATACCTTTCCTTTGCATCTTTTTTGCTCGTATTCTTAGGAAATTCTCTCTTCGTTAAACATTTGATAAACGTAGGTTTTATCCTTAATGTGGTATTTGGGGCTTACTACATCTTCGTTCCCATGCTCCAGATAGAAGAATTGAATCCCAAGAAGGTTGCTTGGCTCAGCTTCTTTACCTTGAATTTATCTATTCCCCTGTTTGGCGTTAGCTGGTTTGCTATGAACTTTGAAGCGATAGCTCTCTCGGGAACTTTAATCCTAATTTCCGTTCTTTTATTATCTTTTGTTGTTTATAGAACCCTTTCCCAAAGAAAAAGTCCTATGAAGGGTTTAGATATATCCGTTCAGTTATTGATTTTAGGGCTGAGCTTTCTCGTAGGTGCTACATTGATAGGTATCTATATGGCGAGAAGGGAAAGCTTTTCTTTGCTAACCCTTCATTCTGATGCTATGCTCTACGGATTCCTTGTTTTAATAACGCTTGGTGCAACTTATCACATAATTCCCTTTCTTGTGTGGTGGGAAAGGTTCGCTCCCAAAATGGGAAAGGAGAAAATACCTACTTTAAAGGAGATATTGCCTCCGAAAATCTTAGAAAATACAGCTATAGTTTACATGGGAACTTTATTACTCTACCTTACCGGAGTTTTTGAAGAGGTATTTTTAGGTGTTATGGCTCTTGCGGTTTTTGTATATACGCTACATCTGACAAAGGTTTACTTTCTGATTAAAAATAGTTAGTGTGAACAAGGAAGAGTATATAAAAGAAAGGATAAAGTTTTTGACCGAGTATTTGTGAAAATTCTGCGGGTGGTATTAATAGCAGTAGGGGGAGGTTCTGCTGGACTATTTATAAAGCTTGATACTCCAGTTAAAGCTTTTTAACCCTTTAAATTCTTAGATTGTTGGAAAAATTAAAAAAGGAGGGTGATAAAAATGAATGAGTTTTTTCAAATAGTAGCTTTTACAGGTTTCTTGATTTCAAGCGTAGTTCCACTTGTAAGCTTATATAAAATGTAAGTATGAAAAATGTTTAATTTAAAGTGGGAAAAAGGAAACCTTTTGGTGCTTTCGTCTGAGGGAGAAAAGGGGGAATATTTTCCCGTATTTGCAGAAGAGCTTATATTTCTTGGTTTAAATAAATTTTTTAAATTTCCTACGGGCATTAAAGAACCTCTACTATGGGGAAAAGATGTAAACCAATACGTTGAATATTACAAAGACGGAGAGCTTGTAGCAAGAATTAAAAAAGGAGCGCTTTATAAAGAACACAAAATAGACTTTGCAAAGGAAGGCTTAGTTCTTGAACCTATAGATATAAAAAAGTTATGCGAAATCAATTCTAAATACTTGGATGACCTGATTAACGAAGCACTTGACTACATATACATGGAAAGCAAAAGATTGGAAAAGGAAGGATATGCCTACGTCGTTTCTTACAGCGGAGGGAAAGACTCTCAAGTAGTTCTTGACCTTGTTCTTGAAGTTTTATCTCCTAAAGATGTTTTTGTGGTTTTTACGGATACAAAGATGGAACTTCCCGAAACCTACGAAATGGTAGAGTGGACAGAAAACCACTATAAGAAAATCTATCCGGATTTTAAAATTTACAAAGTAGCATCACCTTTTGACACTGCAGAACTTTGGGAAAAAATCGGACCTCCTAGCAGGATAAAAAGATGGTGTTGTAATGTCTATAAAATCGCCCCTCAGATTAAATTTCTTGAAACCATAGGTGCGGATACATTTTATAAAACAATTCTCGTATTTGAAGGAACACGAGCAGGCGAAAGTTCAGCAAGAAGTTGTTTTGAAAGAACTTCTCCGAGAGAAAAAACTTTCAGGGAAATAAACATAAGACCTATTTTTGGATGGAATACCTTTGAAGTTTTTCTTTATCACTTTTACAAAGGTTTAAAGATAAATCCCCTATACAGAAAAGGATTTAGAAGGGTAGGCTGTAGTGTATGTCCCTTTGCGAGCCATTGGTCCGAGTATATAATTCAAAAGGATTATCCGGAAAGAGCAAAAAAATTCTTAGTAATTTTAGAAAATTACGCTAAGAATATAGGAAAGTCTACGGAGGAAGAAATAAAAGAATACATATCAAGCGGAGCTTGGAAAAGCAGGTCAGGAGGGCTGGGACTTGAAACTGACGTATCCGTTGATATAGTCAGAGACGGAACATTATTAAAGGCTACTATAACAAATTGTAGAGAGAGTATAACAGAATGGATGAAAACGGTAGGAAATGTTCAAATCATAAGCTCAGAAGATAAAAAACTTTCAGGAGAGCTGAGGGTAGGTTCTGAAATAATTCACTTTGAAATAAAGAAAGAAGGAAATAAACACTTTGTTCACTTCTCTAATGTAAATCCTCATCCTGTAATCTACAAAAAACTGGAAAACGTTCTTTACAAAAGTGCTTACTGTCTTCACTGCACAGGGTGTGAAGTAGAATGCCCATACTTTGCTGTCCAAACATTTCCATACGTTAGAGTAAACTCCGCAAAGTGCACTCACTGTGGAAACTGTCTTGAGTTTACAGATAAGGGTTGTTATGTCGCGGAGTCTTATAATATCACTTTAGGAGGAGGAGAAAAGAAAAAGATGAATCTAAAAGTAAATAGATACTACACCTTTGGGCTACGCAAACCTTGGCTTGAGGGATTTTTAGAAGGTGGTAGAGATTGGTTTATCAATAATACTTTGGGACCTGAGCAAAAGAAGGCTATGAATAATTACTTATTAGATTCCGAACTAATTGACAGAAAAAAGAACCCAACGGAGTTATTTGAGCTATTGTCCAAGTTATTTTACAAGGATAGGGATACTGTATGGCAGGTGGTATGGGTAAATTTATGCATAAATTCTGACCTCTTTAGATGGTATGTTCAAAATATCCCTTGGGGTAAAAAGTGGACAAAAGATGAACTTGTCAACCTTTTAGAAAGATTTGGAGTAAAAGAAAGAACCGCAAAAAATGCCATAAACTCTTTAACAAATACCTTTGAAAACTCTCCTTTCGGAGAATGGTTTACTAAAAAAGAAAATAAAAAAAAGTTCTTTAAGCTTGGAAGCGATGAGATAACAATTTGGGCTTTGGGATACGCATTGTATAAGTTAAAAGACCTGAAAAAATGGAAAGGAACAAGTGTAAAGGAAATATTTAGCCTAAACGATTACGGACCTTACGTTTGGTTCGGTATTTCAAAAGAGAGCTTTACAAAAAAACTTTTATCTTTGAAGGACAGAAAAATTATTGACGCTGAATTGGTTGCAGACCTTGACAACATTCACTTTTACGAAGACATAACTCCCTTGGAAGTTTTAAAAATAGCTCTTAAAAATGAATAGATATTTAACCTTTGGTTTAAGAAAGCACTGGCTTGAGGACTTTCTTTACAAACTTGAAGATTGGTTTTCTAATAACACTCTCGGACCTGTTCAATTTCAAGCTATGAAAAGATACCTAAAAGACGCAAACTTAATAGATGAAAAGGGAAACATAACACCTCTTGCAAAAGAGCTTTCAGAACTTTACAGGAACGATGAAGAAGGAGTTTGGCAGATAATATGGCTGAACCTTTGCACCAACTCCGAACTTTTCAAGTTTTACTGCTTTGAAATTCCTTGGGGAGAAGTTTGGAATAAAGAAGAACTAATAGAAAAAATAGCTCAAAAAGGATACTCTCAAAGAACAGCAAGAAATGCCGTAAATGCCCTTACTAACACCTTTGAAAATTCACCGTTTGGAGATTGGTTCGGTAAAAAAGTAGGAAAAAAGGAATACCTAAAACAAGGACTTAAAACTTTAAGCCTAAATGCTTTAAGGTATGCTCTTGAAAAATTAGACGGGAATGAAGAAAAGCTTCTAAAAATTTTCGGTATGAATAAATCCGAACTACAATACAATCTAATGAGGTTAGAAATATAATAAAATTATTGGTGGAGAAGGGGGAATGAAGCATAAAGAACTAATTAGCATCAGAAGAGATTACAGACCCGTATTTATCTTGGGAGATGAGGAAAGTGAGAATTACTGGAAAACTTACATACCTCACGATAACTTCCTTGAGTTTCTAAATAAAGTTATAAAAGTAGTTGAAGGAAAAGATAAGAAAACAGCTGTATGGCTTCAAGGTTCTTACGGAGTAGGGAAAAGTCATGCCTGTAGCGTGATAGCTCATCTCCTATTTGACCCTTGGGAAGAAATAAAAGATTACGTAGAAAAGGACATATCCGACCCTCAAACCACCGGAAAACTTAAAAATTTAAGAAAGGAGGAAAGGTTCATACCTGTATATCTTATAGGAACGGGAGAAGTTCCCGAACTTAACTTTATGAGCATATATATAAAAAACCGTATAGCTAACAGACTACAAGAACTCAATTTGAACATTCCCATCCCTAAAACTGAAATAGACTTACTTATAGAAGAAGTTGAAAAAGAAGATGAAGGCGAATTGCTCAGATATTTTAAAAATTATTACGATACTAAAGAAGCACTCTTAAACGACTTAATGAGAAATCCTCCAAACAGCGAAGCTTTAAGGAAAGTTTACAGATACTTTGCAGAAAAAGGTAAACACATACTTAAGGATTTCAAAGAGTGGCTAAAAGAAGTAAATGAGCTTATTTATCAAAATGGTTATTCAGGTATACTCCTAATTTGGGATGAATTTACTCAAATATTGGACACAGATATAAAGCATTTAGAAAAAATTCAAAACCTCCTTGCAGAAAATCCAAATATCTACCTCATTATAGTAAGTCATAGAACAGCCCAGCAGTATAGAACACGCTTTGACGAACAAACTCTAAAGAAGGTTGCAGACAGATTCGTTCATCATCACCTCAAACTTGTTGAAACAACAGTATTTGAAATCCTAAAAAGAGCCATAGATAGAAGTGAAAAGTGGAAAAAAGTAAGAGACAAAAAATATTCAAGAATACCGCGGCTTGTGGATGGAATAGTTCAACTATTTGAAGACAGCAGGCAAAAACCAAAACCTGAAGATATAAGAGACCTGTATCCTCTACATCCCTATACTATTCTTCTTGCAACCCATATAGCGGATAAGTTTCTTTCCGCAGGAAGAAGCATTTTTGACTTTCTTTTTGGAGAAGAAGGAAAGCTAATAGAGTTTATGGAAAAAGAAGTAGAAGAAGAGCCTTTCCTAACAGTAGATTACTTATGGGATTACTTTTACAAACAAATTGAAGAAAGGGACTTAGGACAGCATGCAAGAGACGTTTTCAATCATTTCAATACTAAAAAGGCACAAGTAGAAAGCTTAGGAGAAGAATACCTAAAAGTTTTCAAGACTCTAATGGTTCTTAACATACTTTACAAATCTGCGGAAAACCCAAACAATTATCTCTATCCAAACGAGGAAAATGTGAAGCTTGCATATACAGGAACTCCTATAAAGGAAAAAGTTTCTGAAATCTTAAAACAATTAGATGCTAAGGAAATTATTAGGAGAAATCCTGACGGTAATTTCCTGATTGCATCCTCTTTATTACCTGAAAATGAACTTAAAGATAAAGAAAAACAATTAAGATATAAATACGATACTATAAGTAAAGCAATAAAAAACTTTGCGGAGAAAGAAATAAAAGAAAATCTCTTTAAGAATATTTTAAGAGAGGTAGATTTATTTATAGTTTTCCCAGAGGAGTCTTATAGAAATAGAATTTTTGAAGATTACAAATTAAAAATAGTTTTAGGCATTGCCACAACAGTATCAGAGAAAGATAAATACAAAGAAAAATTTTTAAAAGATTCAAAAGAATTAGAAAATACTATTTTCATTCTCTGGGATAAAGAGTTTACTCAGGAAAAATTAGAAGAGTGGATACAGTGGAAAGCTAAAGAAGAAGTTGCTCAAGCACACAATATTACTTCCGAAAGAGATTATGCGAGAAGAATGTCCGAACAGATTCTTAAAGAATTCATCAATAAAAATACGTATATAACATTATTCTTCAGGGGAGAAAAAATAGAAACTATTAGAGCGAATCTTTCAAATGAAATAGATAAACTTAGTGCAGAAATTTTCCACAGAGGACCTGACATACTTAATATAAGAAATGAAAATTTATGGAAAAAATCCGGAAGAATAATTGAAAAAGTTTTGAAAGCTCAAAGATTAGAAGATTTAGAAAATACTTTTAATAGAAATCCTGAAAAAGAACTTCTTAAAGCTCTTAATGATAACTATGGAACAAAAATCCTAAAGAAAGATTTTTCCATAAATGATAGGGCTGACCCTTCCCACCCTATAATTGTATTAAAAGCGAAAATTGAGGAGGTTTTCTTCGGAAAATCAAGAGTAAGGGCAAACGAATTTGATTTTCTAAAAAAACCGCCATACGGTTTATATAACAACAAAGTAAGTGCATTTTTGCTTTCTGTAGCGTTTAAGGTTTTACAGGATAAATTGTTCAAAGCAGGTATAGGAAAAGCTTCTAATACAGATTTAGAAGAATTCATAAGAGGAATCATAGAAGGCAAAAGAACAAATATAGAACTAAGGCTGGGAAGCGAATTAGAACAGAAAGTAGCAGATACTTTAAAAGATATATTCACAGATATTGTTAATTTCACTGAGGATGATAAGTATATACAGCAGGTTAGAAACAGAATAAGAGAATTTATAAGAGAAAAAGTAGGTTATCCTATATGGGTTATTGCTCATCTTGATGAAAGTAATTTAAGAAACTTTTATACAAATGTGGAGGAATTGAAGAGCGTTATTCGTAAACTTTCAACCTTTATAAGGAAATCTTCAGAGGAAGTAAAAGAAGAAGAGTTAAATGAGCTATACGGAAATATAACTAAATTTAAAATTACTCTAAAACAATTAATTACAAAAGAAAACTTTATCAAAGGATGGAATGAATTTATAGGAAGGAAAATAGGCAAAAGAGATGTAAGTATAGAGGAAGTTGAAAGAGAACTTAAATTACCTCAAAATCCGAATTTCTGGGAAGAAGAAAAGCTCTCTGCGGAAATAGATGGTCTAATTTATCAGTTGGAAAAGGCAAAAGCACAGTCTATGGGAACCTATGTAATAGAAAATTCAAAGAGAGAATTCAAAGTTGAAAATTATAAAAATAAAACCCACAATTACACTGTATCTCGGAAAAGCTCAGAAATGTCTCAAGAAGAAGATAATTTTATAATAGAAGAAATAATAAAATCCCTATCCTCAAATGAACTGGTAGAGTTAGTGCTAAATCTATTAGATGAGTTTCCAGATGTAAAACCCTTTGTAGAAAGATGGCTAAGAGTTAAAGGCTATGGTTAGAAAAGTAAGTAATTTAGAGGAATTTAAAAGAGAATTTGAAAAGGAGCTAAGTAATGCCTATAATCGCACGATAGGTGTTAGGCTGCTTTTAGTGGATGACTTTCAAAGTTTAAGGAATTTCAAAAAAGAACTTGAAAAAGCAGGCGAAAGAATAGCTTATCTGGAAGATTTCGTTCACCACGGAAAGAATTGGCTATCTCAAGATGATATTAGAGAAGTTATCAAAAATCTAATAGAACAAGGAAAAATTACCTACCTGTTTTCAGCAGATAATATTTTAAGATTTTACACCCAAGATGATTTTTACAGCTTTTTAACAGCAATTTTTAGAGAGAGAACAAAAAATAATGGATACGTTATTTTAGTTATTTCCGGACTATATGAAAGAATAGAACCTTTAATTAGTTCCAATAGAAATTCTATTTATAAGCTAATTTCCTACTATGAACCTGTAAGGACTAAGCTTTTAGTCTTTAATCCAGAAATTGAATTAAATATTAACTTCATTAGAAACTTTAGAGAACTTCTAAGATTATGGGATTTGAATGAAAGTAAAGTTTTTATAAAGATTGGAAGCGTATATGAAAATGCTCAAAATGCTTTTCCGGATTCTGCCGTTGAAGTCATTAAAGTAGACTCAGAAAAAGATTTTATAAAAGCTTTAGGATTTGAAGAAGGAATTCCATTCGCAGACAAAAGAAC
>WFPV01000116.1 GCA_015487405.1 Aquifex sp.
CGGGGTGTCCAAAGAACCAGAACAGTGTTCTTGCAAGGAGAGGATTTATTTCGTCAACCCATCCCAAGGAGAGAGGTAAGAGCTGGAAGAGAATTTCTACCGCAACGGGAACAATCATTATGGTCCAGAGGATGAAGTTTACAAAGGTTCCGAATACCGCTAAGGGAAGCTTTTCACCGGGATTTTCCCTTTTCCACTGAATTGCGGAAGGTAGCCAGTCGAAGAAGAATGGCACTAAGGAACCTAACACTAATAGAACCGCTCCCAAGTAGAAGGTCCAGTGTGCTATCAGAGGTGGATAGAATGTGTAAAGAACCGTTGCCCTTCCCGTAAACATAGCCCATGCAGCCATAAGTGTTCCGATAACCATCATTCCGAGAGCTATCCACTGAACTTTTTCCCTTAAGGGTTTCTTGAGTGTATACATTACGAGGGCATTGGAGAATCCGACAATGAATATTGTTGTAAAGACTATAACGTTAATAACTCCGTGAAGAGTAAGGCCTTGATAGTAGTCAATACCGAGGAAGCTTTCAGCTTTAATAATCCCAGCCCTGTAAAGAACCTGCATTACACTGTGGTAAATTCCAAACACTAAAAGAAGTATGGGAAAGATTATTTCAGTCAAGATAATCGTTCTTATAGCAGGACTAACCTGCATAGCTCACCTCCTCAGTGAACGATAATTTTTCCTTGCATAGCGTGGTGACCTACACCACAGAACTCGTGGCAAACAACGTGATACACTCCAGGATGTTCAAACTTAACTCTCATATATCCGACTGTTCCGGGGATTGCCATTAAATTAAAGTTTGTGTTGTTTATGTGCACTCCATGGACTACATCTTTAGACGTTACAAAAATGTCTACTACAGAACCAGCAGGTATTTTTATCTCCGTAGCTCCTTGGTTAAAATCAAACAACCACATTCTTGCAAGAATATGAAGCTCATACCTCTTGTCTGAATGTTTAATAAGTTTTCCCGTTTGGAAAGGCTCAACGTCGGTAATACAGGTAGGAACGTCTATCTTGAGCCCCTTTGCAGCGTAGACGATTAACGCAAAGAATACCACAAGCATAGTCAAGGCCATAGTAAGGCCTACCTTTTCACCGGGGTCTAAGTAGAGTCCCGGTTTCTTCTCAACCATCCTTCCTTACCCCCTTTCAAGGAGAATCTTGAATACGAAAAACCAAATAAATGCATAAAAAGCTGCCAAGAAAATCATGAAGTAAATGGCTCCTATCGGGAAAAAGTCCATACGCTTTTTTTCCACGGCTCACACCTCCTAAAGGATTTTTATTAAGCCTATAAATAAAGCTTATATAAAACTTCCTCGATGTCAAGTATGTACTAACTATCCTATAAGCAACCCATTAAAAATCAATGGGTATAATAGGAAGCTTATTTTATTTGTCCTTGTTTTTTTTATAAAGATATATTTTTATCATTTTTAAAGACAGAAATAAAAAAATACTAAAAAGAGGAGGGCTTACTTATTGCCCTCCTCAAGCTTATCAAATCTGTAGGGGTGCCAGTCCTTTTCTATCTTGGGAGGTTCATCTCCGAAGTTGTGTGCGGGTGCAGGTACTGGGAGTCTCCATTCAAGAGAAGGAGATTTCCAAGGATTTTGAGGAGCTTTCTCCCCAGAAATAAGTCCTTTTATCATTCCCCAAGTAAATATGATTATTCCTACACCAAGTATAAGTGCCCCAATAGTTTGAATCATATGAAGAGCAGCCCATTCGGGTATAGGTGGGTAATCTGGATACCTTCTAGGATTACCAAGCATGCCAACGACCATTTGGAAGAAGTAAAAGATATTTGCTCCTGCAAATATAACCCAAAAGCTTATCTTTCCTAAATTCTCTGGATAAAATTTTCCAGTAGCTAAGGGGAACCAGTGAATGATAGCTCCAAGTATTCCGAGAGTAACTGCCATTCCGAGAACGTAGTGGAAATGTCCAACTACAAATAGGGAGTCAGATATTCCAAGGTCAATAGCAACCATAGCGTTTGGTATTCCAGTAAGTCCTCCGATAAGGAACATGAATATTCCACCAAGCATATACAGCATTTGAGATCTTAGCTGAATAGCTCCTTTGTATAGGGTAAGCATCCAGTTGAATATCTTAATTCCAGTGGGAACTGCTATAAGGAGGGTGGTGTAAGACATTAATACCCTTATCCAATTAGGAACTCCGGAGACAAACATATGGTGTATCCAAACAATGAAGCTAAGTGCAACGATTCCCCATACCGCAAACACCATTGTATGGTATCCAAAGAGGGGCCTTCTTGCAAATACAGGAACTATTTCGGAGAAGAATCCAAATATAGGTAAAACCTGAACATAAACAACCGGGTGAGAATAGAACCAGAATACGTTTTGATAGAGTAAGGGATCTCCTCCTTTAGCAGGATTAAAGAAATTAGTTCCAAAGTAGGTATCTAACAGGAGCATAGTTACTGCACCAGCAAGAGAGGGAACACCTATAAGCTGGATAACGTTAGCAGCTATGAGTGTATGTACATACATGTTTGTTTTCCAGAAAGTAACTCCAGGAGCCCTCATTTTGAGATAAGTAACGATAAAGTTAACCGCGGTAGCTATAGAAGATGCCCCGAGCAAGTGTATGACAAATACGTAAAGTGCTGTTACTCCCGCGTCAGGGTTGCTTGAGAAAGGAGGATAACCTGTCCACATCATCTTAATTTGATTTCCAGGAATAAGAGTGAGTAAAACCAATACACTTGCTCCGAAAAACATCCACCAACTAAGCGCATTGAGTCTGGGGAAAGCAAGATCTCTTGCCCCTATCATCAAGGGGAGCAAGAAGTTACCAAACCCTCCTATGTGTGCAGCTATAGCCCACCACAGGAGCATTACAACTCCGTGCCCAGTAAGGAAGTAGTTATAAGTGTCGTAGGAAACTACCTGCATTCCGGGCTGGGCTTGTTCAAGTCTGACACCCATGCCAAACAATCCAGCGACTAAGAAGAATACGTAGCTAACAGTAAAGTAAAGAATTCCTATCTTCTTATGGTCGGTGGTAAATAACCATTCCCTAAGGCTTGCTAAGAAATACGGCTTCTCTACATGAATAGCTTCTCTCATTGTGCTACCTCCTTATTAGTTTCTGATTTTATAGCAACTGCATTATTTCCATAAAGCCAAGCAGTAAATTGCTCAGGAGGAACAACCTTCAAGATAGAAAACATGTGAGAGTGTCCTGTTCCACAGTATTCCCTACAGAATACATAATACTCACCGGGTTTATTAATTTGGAACCAAAGGTAAGTAATTCTTCCGGGAACTGCGTCTTCGGTAATCCTTGCGGGCTGTACATAGAAAGAATGAATTACATCCATAGAAGTAAGGAGAACTTTTATGGGTTTACCAGCTGGTATAACAGGTTTTTCTTCCTCTGAAAGGGTGTAATCGTTAGGGTTATAACCTGTTAATACACTCTTAATAACGTTCCCCTTTTCATCCAGATAATCGAATTGCCAACCCCACATGAAAGAAGTTACTTTGATTGTCATAGCATTATCGGGCACAGTTCTCATCTTTTTGAATATTGAGAACGAATAAGTAGCTAAGAATAAAACTATGAGGGTGGGAATAACTACAAAAACAGCCTCTAATCCCGCATGACTTTCGAAATCATGATCTCCAATTTCCCTTTCTCCAGGTTTATACCTGTACTTCATAACGAAGTATAAACCTGGGACTGCTACTACGAGATAGATGATTACTGAAATTATTAGCCATACAATAACCGCTTCCTTCCACCATTCATAAGGAAGCGCAAAAATTTGCTCCATGTTTATACCTCCTTCTTAGATTTCATTGTTAATAATGAATAAAGTAAAACTAACCCAAAAGCAGAGAAGCCAATACCTGCAAAAATCAAAGTCGGATTAATAACATATCTACTTCTTGAAGGATCATAAGTAAAGCAAGCTAAGTATGCCAGGTCAATGATTGAATTAAAGGAAATCTTGTTTTGTTCTGTCTCTAAGAGCGCAAGTTTTATATCTCTTTCTGAAGGGTTAACCCCATAAAGATACCTTGTTATTCTTCCTCCTTCTGTTACAAATATGTAGACGTTTGGGTGAACAAAGGTTTTATCTCTCTCCGAAAAGAAGAACTTAAATCCAACGCTATCAGTTAATTCATTTATCTGGTTTTTTTTGATAAGTCCAAAAATCCAGTGTTTGGTAAAAGGTCCGTGAATTTCTTTAAACTTTTTAAGAGCTTCCAAGTTATCCTTTTCGTCAAAAGAAAGATTCAGAACATTGAAATCCTTATTTTTTAAGCTGGTCTCTTTTATTAGTTTGTTCAAATTGTCTATTCTTACAGGGCACGTTCCTTCACAAGTGTAGTAAGAAAGAAGCAAAATTGTAGGTTTGCCTTTAAGTAGCGAGTATAGATCCGTCTCTTGTCCATTTTCTAAGATTACTTTTACATTTTTAACGAAGTTCCCCAAATACTTTTTCTCGTCAATTTTTAAGATTTCTGGATTGAAGAAGTCATTATCTTTAAATGCGGAACTACTTGGCCCCATTACTCCGCTTGCAAAGAGTAAAGAAGAAAGCAACAAGAAAGCAAAAACCAAACTTCTCATATTGTTCACCTCAGATAGCCATAGTTCCAAGAACATAAGCAGTAAGAGCTACCAACAACCACATGAAGTCAACAAAGTGCCAGTATGCAGAAACTCCTCTGAGAACCGTAGGTCTGTATTGATTCATTTTTCCTGTAGCAAGGAGCCAAATACAGTATAGATGAGCTATAAGACCTACAAGAACGTGGGAAGTATGAAGTCCAGTAAGAGCATAGAACCCTGTTCCATACATATTAACACTCAGGGTAAATCCTTCTTTCCAAAGATGGATCCACTCACTTACGTGGAGTATTACAAATAACACTCCAAGGCTAAAGGTAAAAAATACCCATTTTATAGTTTTACCTGTATCACCTTCATTTTCAAGAACTTCTTCAGCCTTCCATATGGTGTAACTAGAAGTCCACAATATCAAAGTAAGTAAGGCAGCCATAGATATACTGACACCTTCTGGAACCCAATTGGCCCATTCGTAAGCATGGGTAACTCTAGCAGTCCAAAAGGCTGCAAACATTGTTCCAAATATAACCACTTCTGTAAGAATAAAAAGGAAGGTTCCAAGTGCTCCTAGGCCATACTCCCTATCCTTTTCAAAATGCTCATTTGCCCAACCAGTTATTCCGAAAAGGATAGAGATAAGTGATACTCCGAAGAGTATTAAACCTATAAATTTCCATCCCCATGCAAAAAAAGCTGTAAACGCAATAGTAGTTAAAAGACCACCTACACCAATAAAAAAGGGCCACTTACTGACTTCTTCATGGTGATGGTGCTTCACATCGGCATGCGCCATACTCTTCACCTCCTCATTTTAATATTATATTTTCTTTCGCCTCAAAAGCCCGGTTTTATAAGTGTTATTTATAGTATTATAATGTTTTTTTATAAAAGTGTCTATCTTCCGCAACATCAAATGATTTTTATAATAGGATAAAGTAAGTATTAACCAAGTTAATTTTTCAGGAGGTGAAGTATGACCAAGCATATAGTAATAATAGGAGGAGGTGTAGGCGGATTAGCGACCGCTTACAACCTCAGACACCTCATGCCGGACCTTAAGATAACTCTTATTTCTGACAGACCTTACTTTGGATTTACACCTGCATTTCCCCACCTCGCTATGGGCTGGAGAAGCGTAGAAGATATATCAGTTCCTTTAGCTCCGCTACTCCCCAAGTTCAACATTGAGTTTATAAATGAAAAAGCAGAAAGTGTAGACCCTGATACCAACCAGGTTACTCTTCAATCGGGAAGAAAAATAGAGTACGACTACCTCGTTTTCGCTACTGGACCTAAGCTCGTATTTGGAGCGGAAGGTCAGGAAGAGAACTCCACTTCCGTGTGCACGGTAGACCACGCACTTGAAACCCAGAAGAAGCTTCAAAAACTTTACGAAAATCCCGGCCCCGTTGTAATAGGAGCTATTCCTGGAACGAGCTGTTTTGGACCAGCTTACGAGTTTGTGCTTATGCTCCACTATGAACTTAAAAAGAGAGGTCTCAGATATAAAGTTCCAATAACTTTCGTAACTTCAGAGCCCTACATAGGGCATATGGGACTCGGAGGAGTAGGACCCTCAAAGAGATTTATGGAAGACCTATTTGCCGAAAGGAATATAAACTGGGTAGCAAACGTAAAGGTTACTAAGATAGAGCCTGATAAGGTTGTTTACGAAGACCTTGATGGAAATACTCACGAAATTCCCGCAACCTTTACGATGTTCATGCCCAGATTCCAGGGACCCGAAGTGGTAGCTTCTGCAGGGGACAAGGTAGCAAATCCTATGAACAAGATGGTTATCGTTAACAGGTGCTTCCAAAATCCCACTTACAAGAACATTTTCGGTGTAGGAGTTGTAACCGCTATACCTCCGGTGGAGAAAACTCCTATACCCACAGGAGCACCCAAGACCGGAATGATGATAGAGCAAATGGCTCTCGCAGTTGCCCACAACATAGTAAACGACATAAAAAACAATCCCGATAGATACATGCCCAGGCTATCCGCTATATGTATTGCTGATTTTGGTGAGGACGCAGCATTTTTCTTCGCAGACCCGGTAATACCTCCCAGAGAAAGAGTTATCTCCAAAAAAGGGAAGTGGGCTCACTGGCTCAAGACTGCCTTTGAAAAATACTTCCTCTGGAAGGTTAGAAAAGGAAATATAGCTCCCACCTTTGAAGAAAAGGTGTTAGAAATATTCCTCAAGGTTCATCCCATAGAGCTTTGTAAGGATTGCGAAGGAGCTCCCGGAACCCGCTGCTAAGGACTCCTTTGCTTTTTCTTATTTTTTTATAAACAATCGTTAGTAAGTGCTTAATCATTAACTTGCGATAATATAAAAGTATGTTACCTACGAGAGAAAGAATACTTAAGGTTGCCGCGGAAATAATAGCTCACGAAGGATTGCGTCAATTTACAGCAAAGAATCTTGCAAACAAAGTAGGTATAAGTGATGCTGCTATATTTAAACATTTTTCCACTATGGATGAGATAGCTGAAGAAATTATAAGGCGCTATACCACAGAGTGCCTTTCCAGAACGCGTGAAGCTGTTAGCTCCGATGGGAGCTCAATAGAAAAGTTAGAAAGGGTTATAGAGAGTCACATAGATTTACTTGAAAAAACAAAAGGTGTAGTGCCGATAATATGCTTTGAGTTTGCGAGAAGCAACAAAAGAAATTTAAAAAGGCTAATCAACGAGTTTTTAGAAACCTACGCAGGGATGATAAAGAGTGTTCTGGAAGAAGGTATAAAGAAAGGGGAGATAGCCGCCGATATAGACTTGGACGAGGCATCTTTCAGCTTTATAGGTTTTATGCAGGCAAAGGCTTTTCAATGGTTTATAAGAGGAAAGAAAGGAAAGATAATAAAGGACAAAGAAACTGTAAAAAAGCTCCTCCTTAGGGGGTTAAAAAAGCTTTAGCCTCCTATTTTAAACATTTCCACCTTTTTACCCCTTTCTTCACGGAGTAATTTCCTAAGTTCGGAATATCTATCCTCTCTCTTGCTCCAGATTTCTTTAATTCTTTCCTCAAGATTTTGTTCATGCCTTATATCGTGTCCTTCGGAAGAAAACAAGCAGGTGTAAATTTTGCCATCTGCAGAAAGTCTTATCCTGTTACATCCCCTACAGAAGGGTTTTGTAACAGAGGCTATAATTCCGAATTCTACGCCGTCATCCGCATATTTAAACCTAAGGGCTGTGTCTTTTTCTTCCCGTCCGAGCTCTAAAATCTTATATCTACTTTTAATAGTATTAAGTATTTCATCCGCGGAAACAACTTTATCGTAATCCCAGCCATTGAGCGTTCCCACATCCATAAACTCAATGAACCGTAAGGTAATTTTTCTTCTCTTGAAATACTCCGCAAGGGAAAGAATCTCTCCTTCGTTAACGCCTCGTATTATGACAGCATTTACCTTTACTTTAAATCCCATAGCCTTCGCTTCATCTATCGCTTCAAGGACTCTAAATAGGTCTACTTTTCTGTTAACAATTTTTTCGTTCATCTCAGGATTTAACGAGTGAACACTGAAGGTAATTCTTTTTAAGCCAGCTTCCTTAAGGGCTTTCAGTCTTTCCTTCAGAAAATATCCGTTTGTAGTCAAGGCTATATCCTTAATTCCTTCTACATTGCTAATCCTTTCTACAATCTCTTCAAGGTCTTCCCTGAGAGTGGGTTCTCCACCGGTTAGTCTCACCTTTTTCACACCAAAATTGACAAAAACTTTAACTATCCTTTCTATTTCTGCAGGAGAAAGGAGCTCCTTTTTGGGAAGGAAGTTGTATTTATGCCCCGGAGGCATACAAAAAGTGCATCTGAAATTACACCTATCCGTTAAAGATATTCGGAGAACTTCAAGAGGTCTGTTCAGCTTGTCTCTCAGCATGTTTCTTCTCACCTAAGACCCACTCACCGCCACCTTCTTTAAAGATTTCTTTCTTCCATATCGGTACCCTCTTTTTGGTTTCGTCCACTGCATACCTGCAGGCTTTAAAGGTTTCTTCCCTGTGACCCCCTATCACAAGCACGAGAAAAGAAGGCTCTCCTACCTTCACGAGCCCGAGTCTGTGATGGATGTAAACCTCTTTAACTCCAAACTTCTCTATAGTTTCCTGTCTTATCTTTTCCATCTCCTTTATCGCCATTTCCGGATAGGCTTCGTATTCCAAAGCTTCTATGTTTCCTCCGTCCTCCGGAGCGTTCCTCGGAATTCCTAAAAACAAAACTTCAGCTCCGCAATTCTCTGGGATTTCTTGCTCAGCGAGAATCCTCTCAGCTCCGAACCACTCGTGTCCAAGGTATACCTTGGGAATCATAATCTTCCCCCATATGACAAGTTTGTCATATATAAAGTTAATTGAAAAAATTACTTTTTCAAGAGCTTCTGAGCTACTTCCTTAACGGAATTTCTTATTTCTTCATCAGTGTAGCTTTTTAAAACTCCCTTTTCTCTAAAAACAAAGATTCTTTCCACAGTCCCACTGATTACTGCAAGAGCTACTTCAGGATAAACCATAAGCTTCCCTTTCAAATACAAACCGTTTAGGAACTTCAGGATAACTTCCCCCGGCAGATTTTCAACTTGTGGGCTTTCTTTAAGCAGGTGATAGAGATTCAAAAAGCGGAAGCTCTCAGGTTTTGTGAAGGCATACCTTAAAAGAGTATCTATTATATTGTTAAGTCTCTCCTCGTCACTTTCACCTCTTTCAATACTTTCAAACAGCTCCTGACGCAGCTCCTGGGTTATTTCCTCTAAAAGACTGTTTATTATCTCTTCTTTACTGGTGAAATGTCTGTAAATAGCCCCCTCCGTTATTCCCACCTCCTTCGCTATATCCTTTATTGTTGTTTCTTTAAAGCCCTTCTTTGAGAAGAGTCTTAGGGCTACTTCAAGGATTTTCTCACGGGTGGAAGAACGCTTTTCGCCCATATTAGCAAGTATAATGCTTTTTTCTTATATTATAAAAATACAATGCCCAAGATTATCCTAAACGGTGAAGAACGGGAGATTCCGAGGGAAATGAACATTATGGAATTACTTAAAGAAGTGGGCGTCCAGTTTCGTGAGGTAGGGCTTGCAGTAGCAATAAACGAAGAAGTAGTTCCAAAATCCGAATACAAAACACGTGTAGTGAAAGAAGGCGACAGAGTAGAAATCGTTCAACTCGTAGGAGGAGGTTAATTTTTAAAAAGAAATATATTTAAATACCGCCTTCGGCGGTGATAAATCTCTGGAGGTAAAGGAATGCAGGATTGGGAGAAGCTTCTTCAGGACGACTACCTTGAGATAGCGGGAAGAAAATTCCGCTCACGCCTCATAATAGGCTCTGGAAAGTTTAAGGACTTTCAGCAAACCAAGGAAGTCTTAGAAGCGTCAGGAGCGGAGATAATCACAGTTGCAGTCAGACGCGTTAACATAACGGACCCTACTAAGGAGAACCTCCTGGACTATATAGACCCGAACAAGTACCTCATACTTCCCAATACTGCGGGCTGTTACACGGCGGAAGAGGCTATAAAGACCGCAATGATGGCGAGAGAAGCGACGGGAATAAACTGGGTGAAGTTAGAGGTTATAGGAGACCAGAAAACACTCCTTCCCGATATGGAAGAGACCTATAAGGCTGCTAAGTTCCTCGTTAAGGAAGGTTTTGTTGTTCTTCCTTACATTTTTGATGACCCCGTTTACGCCAAGAAATTTGAAGATATAGGTTGTGCTGCGGTAATGCCCTTAGCCGCGCCAATAGGTTCTGGACTGGGACTTCAAAATCCTTACAACCTCATATTTATAAGGGAAGCCGTTAGTGTCCCGGTTATAGTTGATGCCGGAATAGGTAGCGCTGCGGATATACCTCCCGTAATGGAGCTCGGTGTTGATGGAATACTTACAAATACTGCACTTGCAGAAGCTAAGGACCCAATAAAGATGGCAGTGGCTATGAAGTATGCTACAATAGCTGGAAGACTTTCTTACCTTGCGGGAAGGATGCCAAAGAGAATGTATGCAGTTCCCTCCTCACCCACTAAGGGTGTTCCCTTCAAGGGCTAATAAGATTTCCTTTACTATGTTCTCCGGAGGTTTTCCCCCCTTCACTCTAATATCTGCAAGTTTGTAGACGTTTTTTCTTTTTTCAAATAACTCTTTTAGTTCATCCAAGGATTTTTTTAAAAGTGGTCTATTTTTGTCTCCCTGGCAACGCTCTAAGAATGTATGAAAGTCTATATCTATCCACACTGTTTTTCCACGCTTTTTCATAAATTCCAATGCCTCAGGATTAGCTCCCAGTCCACCACCAGTGGAAATGACAAGGTTATCTTGATTGGAGATATCTTTCAAGACTTGAAACTCTAACTTTCTAAAATATTCTTCCCCTTTTTTTGAGAATATTTCGGGAATGCTTAGACCCTCTTTTTCTTCTATTTCTTTGTCTAAGTCTATAAAAGAGTAATTAAGCTGGCTCGCGAGAAGCGAGCCAACAGTAGTCTTACCGCTACACATAAAACCTATTAAGTAAATTCGCATTACTGTTTTGTTCCCTCTTCGTATCCTCTGTATTCAGTGATTCCGTAGTGGCAAGATTTACAGCTCAGTCCATACCTCTTCGCTATCCTCTGGTGCTTTGAGTGTATATCCGC
>WFPV01000117.1 GCA_015487405.1 Aquifex sp.
ACGCAAAGGAGTTTTACACCGAAGGTCTTAAAGAATACAGAAAGGGGGATTACGGGGATGCAAAGTCCAACTTTGAGAAGGCACTTTCTTACTTGGAACAACTAACTCCAGAACAAATAAAGAAAGTCAAGTATCTCCTCGTGAAATCAGCTTTCTTGGACGAGGACTACGTTAACGCCGTTGTTTACGCCGAAGATTTCCTTTCTAACTATCCCGGAAGCCCGGAGGCGGAAGAAGTCTTTTACATACTCGTAGTTAGCCTCGTAAAGGTAGCACCCGACCCCTATAGAGACCAAACTTACACTATGGAGGCTTTAAAGAAGGCTAACGAGTTCTTAGAAAAGCATCCGGACAGCAGGTTCAGAAGGAAGGTAGAGGAGGCTATAGACGAAGCTCGCAGAAAGCTTGCCTACCACTACTACTACATAGCCAAGTTTTACGAAGATTACGGTTATCCCTACAACGCCGCAGTAAGGTATAGGGAAGTTCTCATCAACTTTCCCGACTACTTCTCCGATGAGAAAATAACCTATGCCTATCTGAAAAATCTTTTTCTAACTCCAAAACAGGTAAAGAGGGCAAAGGAAAAAATAGAAAATCTTATAGAAAAGGCTAAAGAAAGCCTTGAAGAGGTAAAAAGCGAGGAAGAAAAGGAAGCCATAAGAAACAGGATAGAATTTCTAAAAAGCGAGATAAAAAGGTGGGAAAAGATAAAAGAGGAAGCTTTAAAGGAAGCGGAAGAAGGTTTAAAGAAGTTCAAAGAAACCTATGGTGAGACTCCTTACTACAAAGAGCTTTTAAAATTAAGGAAGAGATGGAAAAGTTGAAACTCATAAAGAAGCTTTTAGAAGACAAAAAGGCTGAAGACATAGTTATATTAGACGTTTCAAGACTAACCAACCTTGCGGACTATTTCGTTATAGCTTCCGCAAACTCTCCCACCCACGCGAGGGCTTTGGCAGATTACTTGGAGGAGGAGCTAACAAAAAGAGGTATAGATATAGACCACTTAGAGGGAAAGGATTACGGACACTGGGTTTTAATTGACCTCATAGATACCATAGTTCACATATTCACTCCCGAGACGCGGGAGTATTACGGACTGGAATGGATTTGGGCAGACGCCGAAAGGGTTGAAGTTTAACCCTTTTTCGGCACCATCAAGATTTCCGAATACTTATCTTCCTTTAGATACCTTTCAAAAATCTTCAGAAGGTCAACCCTTCTAACTACTTTAAGGTTTTGCTCAAAGAACCTATAAAAGTCCAAGTCCTTAACAACCGTGTAAGAGTATCCGATATCAAAAGCCTCATTTTCAACTTTCTCCTCTTCAAAGATTCTACTGTTCAGGATTCTTTTCTTCGCCTCTTCTACATCCTGGTCGCTCAGGTTTTCATAGGTTTCCCGTAGGAGTTCAAAAACCCTCTTCTTCACCTCCTCGTATTTGGAAGGCTCAAAGGTTGCAGAAATTACGAATAGATTATCACGGGGTCTTCCCAGGTCTCCGCAGTAGTAGGAGTAAACCAGACCCTTCTCCTTTAGCTCTCTGTAGAATACCGAGATTCTTCCCTCACACAATATCTCATTCAGAACTAAGAGACCCATATACTCCTTCTTACCTATGGCGGGGACCCGCCAGCCTATAATCCAGTAAGCCTTTTGAACCCTCGGGTCCTCAAGCTTCTTAAAGCGAACACCTATCTGCTCGGGCTCCGTGGGAATCTGAACCTTGGGGACTGGTCTCCCTTCCTCCTTACCGAAGGTATTTAGAACCTCCTCCTCCACCTCTTTTGGGTCAACCTTCCCAACCACTACAACAGCCATATTTCTCGGCTGATAGAAGGATTTATAAAACTTTAAAAGTTTTTCCCTCGTAAACTTTCTTATAGTCTCCTCAAATCCTATTATGGGAAAGCGGTAAGGGGAGACCTTATAGACGAGCTTCTCAAACTCCTCCCATAAAACCATGGTCGGGTTGTCCTTTCCGCGTCTTAGCTCCTCTATGACTATCTCTTTTTCCTTTTCTATCATCTTCGGGTCAAGGGTAGCCTTCATCGTGAGCTGGTAGAGAACTTCTAAAGCCTGCTTCCAGTAGGGATGAGCTATCTCCACGTGGTAATACGTGTAATCCTTGGAAGTTCCCGCGTTTATGTTTCCCCCGAGGCTCTCTATAATCCTGTCTATCTCCCCGTACTTATACTTTTCAGTTCCGTTGAAGAGCATGTGCTCTAAGAAGTGAGCCATACCCTTCTCGTCATACTTCTCATAGACTGAGCCCACTCTAAACCATACGTGAAGAGCCACAGCTTCCGTGTCTTCCCTCGGCTTTACTATGAGCTTCGCCCCGTTGGGAAGGTTTCTTATGTATAACTCCGTTGCCGTTAGAACTTGAACCATCAGCAGAACCCCCAGAACTAAGAGTCTAATCATCTTCTCACCCAATTTAATAACTTATCCCTCATCCAGATGACCGCTCCTACGAATAAAAAGAAACCTGTAGCAAGAAGTGCCAAGGGAAGAGCAACCGGTTTTGCAACCCTTAGGAAGGTATCGTAAAAGAATAAAAATATTAAGTAGTATCCGTAAGCAACAAGGATATAAGAAAAGACTTGCCAGAGTTTGGAAATAATATCTCTAAATAACATCATAGCACAAAATATAATACCATTATATTATGCGATTAATGAATATAATTAAGAGAAGGGTTCTTACCCAAATAGATGATAGTAGGTAAAAAGAGCGAGAGCATAATGGAGAGAGCGAAAAGACCGGAAGAAGGCTTTAGTCCTTCGCTTAAATGCTGCTAACTTGTCCCTTAGCTTGGAATGCAAAGCTTCGTTTCTATTGACTC
>WFPV01000118.1 GCA_015487405.1 Aquifex sp.
CCACGGAATAACCCTCGATCCTACAACTCAGATGCCCATAGTTGTCTTGAAAGGAAAAGAGGATGAAAATCTGATACTACCCATATGGATTGGAGCCTTCGAAGCGAACGGAATAGCAATGAAACTCCAAGGAGTAGAACCACCGAGACCTATGACTTACGAACTGCTTAAGAACATTATCACCCAGCTGGGAGGAACGGTTGAGAAGGTTGTGATAAATGACCTTAAAGACAACACATATTATGCTGAGATATACATAAATCAGGGAAACAATACCCTCATTATTGACTCGAGACCAAGCGATGCTATAAACTTGGCAATCAGATTCGGAGCACCAATATTCGTTGCTGAACACGTACTCGAACAATCAAGAATACCGGAGCCTGAGGAGGACGAGGAAAAGAAAAAGCTAAGAGAATGGCTTGAAAACATTAAGCCTGAGGACTTTGAAATAGGTGGTGAAAAATCTTAGTAGAATAAAGGCATGGAAATACTCTGGGCACCTTGGAGAAGGGCTTACGTCGAGAACGTTGACAAAATAGAAGGCTGTTTCCTCTGCCACGCACTTAAACAATCCCCCGAAAAGTGGAAAGAAGTTTTTCTTGTTTATAAAGGAAGAAAAGCTTTTATTATTTTGAACAAGTATCCTTATAACACCGGTCATCTGATGATTGTCCCGAACGAACATATAGGGGATTACTCACTGGTTGATGAGGAAACCGCATTGGAAATGCATAAGCTACTTCAATTTGTTTTAAAGGCTCTTAAGAAGGAATATAAAGCTCACGGCTTTAATGTGGGATACAATTTTGGAAGACCCGCAGGTGCAGGATTGGAAGAACATATACATCTTCACGTTGTCCCTCGGTGGAACGGAGACACAAATTTTATGCCTGTTATAGCTAAGACCAAAGTCATATCCGAGGATCTCTTTAGTACCTACGACCGCGTAAAAAAAGCTCTTGAAGAAGTCATTAAGAAAGAAGGTATTTAACTATATACCTCGCTCTGCTCGGTGTTGATTTCCTAAGAATCCGTCGACCTCCTGGGATTTTTGCAAGATTGGAGGTCGACGGGAAATTTAGTTCATTTGAACAAGGTTAGACTTGACAGAAAATTAAGTTTTAGCTATTATTTTTATTGCACACGAGGTTGTGTTTGTTAGGTGCCTATAAGGGATTGAAACCCCCCGATTATTTCTTCTTTTTAGTTCTTTTCACTTGTTTGTTAGGTGCCTATAAGGGATTGAAACAGTTGTCTATTTATCCATTTTCTGTTCTTCCAGACATGTTTGTTAGGTGCCTATAAGGGATTGAAACGGTTTCCTTTCCCTGAATACTCAATTTCTACAACGAAGTTTGTTAGGTGCCTATAAGGGATTGAAGCCATATATCTCTCACATCCCTCAATTCTTGGATAGACTTATTATTTACTATCCTTCAAAGGCTTAAATATTAAGCATGTAATTAACTGATAAAAGTATAAAAATCTTATTTTTCTACGGTGATAAATACTCTTTAAAAATTAATCTACGTATGGCGGAGGGGGAGGGATTCGAACCCTCGGGCGGGCGTTAAACCCGCCAGGAGATTTCGAGTCTCCCGCCTTAGTCCGCTCGGCCACCCCTCCTATGGAAAAATTTAGAGGAAAAAAGAAGAACTGCGTTTACTCTACACCCATCATCTTTAAGTGGAGTTTTATCTTGTGAAGAAGGTCTGCAGGATTTTTAACAGGGTACTCTATCTTTTGAACTACTTCTTCTGCCGGTAAACCTTTTATAACTACACCCTTCACTTTTTCTACAAGGTCTTCGGGTTTTTCTATCGGGAAGTGGATTCCTTTTATTTTCTTGAGTATGAGGTATGCCCAAGGAACTTCCAACGCTTCTGCTGCAATAGTACAATATTCAAGGAATACCTTAGGTTCTTCACCTTCTTTGACTTTCTTGTAAGCTATCTTAGCTATACCACCCGCTGTATGAACCCTGAGTTGTTTTCTCTCTTCTTTCGTTAGCTCATCAATGTGTTGTATCTTGTAAAGTGCAAGTTCCGGGTCCGCCCTTAGTATATTTCTAACGGTTTGTCTTGTAATTCCTACTATTTCAGCTATTTCTTCTTCAGTTTTTAAGAACTCTTCCCTTAAGACTATTACGAATGCTGCTCTCGCGAGTGAAGGTAACCAGGTTAACGTTCTGTATTCAGCGAGTCTGTGGAGTCCTCCAAGCAAGTCAATAGATTTTAGGAAAACTCTCGTTACAAGATTTTCCACATCTACTTCTACGGGTTTGACTTCTACTACCATGTTCCCACCTCCTTTAAAACTTTTTATAGGCCTTCAATAATTTAATATAATTCCATTTTGCTCAATATATTTTATGAATTCATTATAAAGGAAGTCCGTACGAAGTGTGTGGGAATTACCTATACAGATAAGCTTACGCTTGGCACGAGTGATTGCAACATTTAAACGCCTATAATCCTTTAAAAACCCTATTTCACCTTCTTTGTTTGAACGTACAAATGAAATTATAATTACCTCCTTTTCCCTCCCCTGGAATCCATCAACAGTTTTCACTTCAACCCTATCAGGTATAATCTCAGAAAGCAAATTCACCTGGTCCTCATAAGGAGAGATAACACCTATATCCTCTGCCTTAATCCCTACAAGTAGTAAAGCATCAACTATTTCCTTGGCAACCTTAGCCTCTTCTTCGTTAAA
>WFPV01000119.1 GCA_015487405.1 Aquifex sp.
AAGCTCTACAGACTGCGATTTCTACATCGAGCCACTTTCTAAACTTATTAACTTCACTCCAGATATCTCCCATCTCCTTTCGGGTGTATCTCTCAATCATACTGAATAGAATATCAAATAATGTGGTTTTTCATTTTGATGCTTATAAGTCTAACTTTTTCTTTAGAAATAGAAATAAAAAGTAATTATCCTTTAAGAAAAAATAACATTGCTACTGTTGTAACCGAAAACAATTACAACGTTATTTTAAAAGCGCTTAGAAGAATTCCAGAGTTTAAGAAAATCTCCTACAAAAGGGTAGGAGAGAAACTTATTATCTACATCGAACGCTACCCTATAGTAAAAAAAATAAAAATAAAAGGGAATCTGTATCTAAGAGACTATGAGATAAAAAATGTTCTTGGTCTGGAAGAAAACTCTCCTCTTTTTGAAACAAATTCAGAAACTTTAGAAAGAATTCTTACCGAATACTATAGGGAGCTTGGATTTTTGAATGCCCGTGCGAAAGTAAACTTGAGAGTTGATCCTCAGGGATACTCTTACATCGATATACACGTAAAGGAGGGAGACCTCTACTTTCTTGGAGATGTATTTTTTAAAGGAAGAAAAACTCTGAGTAAAGAGGAATTAATCAGAGTTTCCGGTTTAGTTATAGGTGAAGTTTTTAATAGGGATAAAGCTCTTAGTGCTGAAGATAAGCTGGAGGATTATTACAGGAAAAAGGGATTTTTGCAAAGCTTTGTTTTCTTTAAAAGTATAGAGAAACGAAAGTTTAAAAGTTCTTTTAAGTACGTTTTATTTCCGAAAACGGAAAATCTTTTCCAAAAGGTTTCCATTGGTTTAAAAAATCTATTTTCTCACCCTGTAGCAACAGTTAAAGCTCTTATAGGAAAGGGAAAGATAGGTATTTCCGTTTACGAGATTTACGAAGGAGAGAGAGTCCAAATAAAAGTAGAGGGAAATAAACATATATCTACGAAAGAAATCCTTAATCTGTTTGATTACAATGCTGTGGGTTTAGATATATTTAGCTTAGAAAAGTATAAGGAAAAAATTGTTCAGCTTTATAAAAGTAAAGGCTTCTTTGATGTAAATGTTGAGTATGAACTAAGAGGCGGTGAGGTTCTTATAAAAATTAATGAAGGTAAGAGATATAAAGCCAGGATTTTTTTAAATGGAGAAACCTTTGAGATTCCTTATGATAAAGAAAAGATAGAGGAAATTATTAACAAGAGGTTAGAAAAATTAAAAGAGCTCGGTTATCTGCACGCAGTTTATACCTATAAAGAAGAAATCTTTAGAGAGAAACAATTGATTAATGTGTATATAAAGATTGAGAAGGGATTTAGGTACATACTTGGAAGTGTAAAGATAAAGGATGAGCTTTTTCGGAAACTGAACGAGGATATTGAAACGATTCTTCCCACAATACTCAGGGAAGGTATACTGGATAGTATCTTTACAACAGTAAATAGAACGTTAAGGGAGAAGGGTTACTTCGATGCTCAGATAAATATCAACATTAAGCCTGTAAAAATAAAAGATTTGATTATCCTCCACTACGAGATTTTCGTAAATAAAGGTCAGCGTTATACCTACGGGCAAAACATCTTGTACGGTTACGAAAAAACGAGAAAGAGGGAACTAAACTATATGCTTGTTAAGAAAGAGTTTTTTGATAAAAAAAACGAAGAGGAAAGTGTATGGAATCTTATAGAGAGTGATATTTTTGAAAGCGTGCAACTTGAAGATGTAATAGATAGAAAAAATAAGAAGGTCCACCGTGTTATAAATGTAAAAGAAAAGAAAAGGGGAGTATTTGAAGCTTTCGTAGGATACAGCACGTACGAGAACATAAAGTTCGGGATAGGAGTAACCCTCAGAAATCTTTTTGGAGTAGGCATTATAAATAGGAATTCTTATACCAAGAGTGACCTTTACGAACTTTACGAAGTTAAGTTTAAGGACAACTTCTTCTTTACGAGAAAGCTATTTACTGAACTAAATTTCTTTAGCAGATACGACGATAGAGACTTCTACGAGCTTTTTACGAGAGGGGGAGCCTACATCTTAGGATACCGTATCGGTAGATTTACTTCCTTAGCTTTATCCCTTTCCCGATTTAGGGCGAAGACGGAGGGAGCGGAAAACGGTACCCTTTACCTAACGAAGCTGAGTGCTTTGTTCAGAAGCAGATATTTAACCCTGAAGTCCGGAAAGAGTATCTCCGGAAGGAGCTACTACACCTTTGAGGCTAACGTAAAGTACGGCAGGGATATCGTAAGGAACCTTTTTGGTTTTAGAGTAAGAGCAGGGTACGGGTACGCTTCTTCGAAAGCTCCTATCTTTGAGAGATTCTTCTTAGGTGGTTTTCAACATATGAAGGGTTACAGCTACCAGAGTATAGGTTCTCCCAACGGAAAGAGGCAGTATCTATATCTTTCTCCCGAGTTTTACAGGGTATTTAAAAAGAGCTTGGAGTTTATAACCTTTGCGGAAGCCGGAAACGCAAAGAATAAGTTCAGCAGGATAATAAAAAATTTCAAATACGACGTTGGGGTGGCGTTAGGGCTGAGAACTCCTGCAGGACTGATAAGGGGAGAGGTTGCTTATCCACTAGACGAGTATAAATTCTCCCCAGGGAAGTTAAAGTTTTATCTTTCTGTAGATTTAAGATTTTAAGGACGCCC
>WFPV01000120.1 GCA_015487405.1 Aquifex sp.
AATACTTGGGAGCGTTTACGAGGTATGTTGTCGTCAGTTTTTGCTGAAACTCTATTTCTTCCTCCAAGCGGGAGAGGAGAAACTGGAGGGGGGAGAACTCCATAATGGGATTAAATTATACCCCCTCCGTTGCCATATCAACTTTGTATTCGTCAACGAGATCGGTGTAGTCGTCAAACCAGTGAGCCTCGGGATTTCTCTTGAAGACCATGAACTTACCTCTGTTTTCGGGGTCAGCCGCTCTGTGATACCTGAAGAAGATTAAGTCCTTAGTCTTTCCGAGAATTTCTATCTTTCCGGTTTCGTGAGACATAACGTATCTTACCCTTGCGGCAAGCCCGGAAACTTCCGCCCTAACCGCTTCTACGAGGTCTATCGTTTCCTCTATGGGAGTGGAGTAAGCCTTATTACCTGCGGTGGGTCTGCACTGGAAGACGTAGTAGGGAGGAACTCCTATAAAGGATAGCTCCTCAAGTAAGGTTTTTAGCGTTTCAAAGTCGTCGTTTATACCTTTGAGAATGGGCGTCTGGTTGGTTAAAGTCGTTCCGGTCTTTTGAACGAGCTCAACGGCTTTTCTCGCCTCCTTGGTCAGTTCCCTCGGGTGGTTAAAGTGGTTCATAAGGTAAAGCTTCTTTCCAGTTTCTGTGTTGAACCACTCAAAGAGCTCAAGGAGTGCGGGATCGTCAAGAACCCTGAAGGGATTTACCGCGAGCATTTTAGAGCCTATCCTTACGATTCTGACGTGGGAAATTTCTGCGAGAGCCTTCAAAATCTTTTCCAGCTTGAAGGTGGCGAGAACTAAGGGGTCCCCTCCCGTTAGAAGAACGTTGTTTATCTCGGGGTGATTCTTAATGTATTCCAGACCTTCCGAAACGTCTCTCGCAACCTCGTCGTTGTCGTTCATAAACAACCTCTTTCTGAAGCAGAATCTGCAGTAAATTCCACAGACGTCCGTGACGAGAAGAAGGGCGGTGTCGGGATATTTATGCTCAAGTCCGTGAACCTTCATGTATTTGCTTTCGTTGGAGGCGTCCAGCTTTCCCCAGACCTCAAGCTCTTCCATTGTAGGGATAACTATTCTCCTTATTGGGTCGTTGGGGTCATCCCAGTTTATGAGAGAGTTGTAGTAGTCGTTGGTTCTGAAGGCGAACTTCTCGGTAACCTGCTTTAGCTCCTCCTTCTCCTGAGGAGAGAGCTGGTCTATAAATTTTAGGTCAATGATGTATTTAACCCTTCTCTTCATCCCAACCTCCTTTAGGTTTTCTAAGAAAATCAAAAGGATTAAAAAATTAGGGTTTTTTACCGGGAGTTTTAAAATGTGCTACCAATAATTTAACCTTTTAACTTCTCTTTTGCAAGTTTTATAATTAGATTATTGATATGGAGTTTTTTATATTGGGTGGCGGCAGGTGGGGAACAGCACTTGCCACACAGCTTGACAGGAAAGGGCACTCTGTTCTGGTTTACGACATAAACGAAGAGGTTATTAGAAGAATCAACGAGGGAATACACCCTTACGTAGAAGGAATCAAATTTAAAAATGTAAAAGGAACGACGAATTTACAGGAAATCAATAACTTTAAAAACGTAATTAATGCTCTTCCTGCACAAGTTGTTAGGAAAGTTATTAGCAAAATTTCGCTAAAAGGTAAAAACTTTATATCCGCATCTAAAGGGATTGACGTTGAAAAACTGAAAAGAATTTCCGAAATCGTTAAAGAATTTGAAAAATGCCTGAACTATTTTGTCATTTCAGGTCCATCTTTCGCAGAAGAGGTTTCTAAAGGACTCCCTACTGCGGTGGTTCTCGCTTACGAGAACAAAGAGCTGGCGCTGGAGTTCCAGAAAGCCTTCAATTCCAAAAACTTCCGTGTTTATCTCAACGAGGACATAACCGGAGTAGAGCTCGGAGGGGCCCTGAAGAACGTAATAGCTATAGCGGTGGGGATCTCCGACGGTATGGGATATGGCTACAACGCAAGGAGTGCGATAATAACCCGCGGAATTCACGAGATGGCGGAGATAGGAGCAGTCTTTGGAGCAAAAAGGGAAACCTTTTTCGGGCTATCCGGAGCGGGAGATCTCATCTTAACCGCAACTTCAGACCTCTCCCGGAACAGAACCCTCGGAAAACTCCTCGGTCAGGGCTACACCTTGGAAGAGGCTTTAAAGAAGATTAACCAGACTGTTGAAGGTGTGAAAACGGCGGAAGCCGTATATAAGATTATTGAAAGGCATAAGATCCACGCTCCGATATGTTCTGGAGTTTACAGAATCCTGCAGGGAGAACCTATTGAGAGGATTTATCCTCTTTTCTTTGAGAGTCTTCCAGGCGAGGAGTTTCCGAATACATCTCGTCTTCACTGATTAGTTCTCCGTAGTAGTAATACTCCTTACACTCCTCACAATACCAAATTCCTCCTCCACAACACTCAACTATGTGAAGGAGCTTTCCGCACTTGGGACAGGTCTCACTCATTACACAAACAGAGAGCTTACTGAGCTTCCCTCGTGAATACGCTTTATAGCTTCACCAATCAGGGAAGCTATGGACACTATCTCAAGCTTGTTGAACTGCTTTTCATAGACCGGAAGCGTGTTAGTGACGATTACCTTCTCTATTTCCGAGTTTGTTAACCTTTCTATTGCTGGTCCAGAGAATATTCCGTGAGTAGCGCAGGCTATCACCCTCTTTGCTCCCCTGTTTATAAGAATGTTTGCGGCGGCGGTTAGAGTTCCCGCGGTATCTATAATATCGTCAACGATTATAGCTTCCTTTCCTTCCAAGTCCCCTACAACGTCCATAACTTCCGCCTTATTGGGTTCAGGTCTCCTCTTCAGAATTACCGCTATTCCGCACCCGAGCTTGTTGGCGAGGTCTCTTGCCCTCTTTACACCTCCCGCGTCGGGGGAAACTACCACAGGGTCGTTAAGGATGAGGTTCTTCTTTATGTAGTCGTAAAGGACAGGTATCGCGGTTAAGTGTTCCACGGGGATGTCAAAAAATCCCTGAATTTGGGGGGAATGAAGGTCAACAACGATAACTCTATTTACACCCACCTTCTGGAGGATATCCGCAACAACCTTTGCACTTATAGGAGTTCTCGGTTTATCCTGTCGGTCCTGCCTTCCGTAAGCGTAGTAGGGAATTACTGCCGTAATAGACTTGGCTGAGGAACGCCTTACTGCGTCAATTGTGAGAAGCAATTCCATTATGTGATGATTTACCGGATGGGAGAGTGAAGAGATTATGTAAACATCGTATCCCCTTACGCTCTCGTTTATCTGAACCCTAACCTCTCCGTCGGAGAATGTGGTTATTAAGGTATCTGCGAGCTTTAAACCTAAGTATGCAGCTATCTCCTCCGCAAGCTGGCGGTTTGAAGAACAGGCTATTAACTTAACTCCGTTCATCGGGATTTAAATGGCTGGGGCGCCAGGACTCGAACCTGGAACCCCCGGATCCAAAGTCCGGTGCTCTGCCAGTTGAGCTACGCCCCAAGCCTTTCCAGAAAATATATTTTACACTTTCTCAGTGAAGATTCAAGCCTTCAAACTCAGGAGAACTTTAGTTATTACGGCTTTGCCGTATCTAATATAATTTAATGAAAAATGGGGAAAGTTTTCATTATATCCGCACCTTCTGGAACGGGAAAAACAACCGTAGCAAAAAAGG
>WFPV01000121.1 GCA_015487405.1 Aquifex sp.
CAGTAGGAATGTTGTAGAGAGGTTTTTAAGGCATATAAAACATAGGATGATGAAACTTTTACAGGCGTTTTTCTCACAATGCTAAATATGAAACTGTCCGGTTTTGGCTCGCTTCCTTCATTTTCATTAAATCCCTCTCCTCTAATGTCTAGACTTGTCATTCTTGCCCAGAAGTTCATCAAATATATGAAACTGTCTGATCTTAGCTCGTTTCTTTCTGGTATTCTCCTGGCAGAAAAAACGGTCGTCCCATATATAAAGAGGCAAACAACCAAAGGAAAACTATTCTTACAAAATCCAAAAGTTTGAATATAATTTATTTTTGAATATAATTTAAACACTAAAACAGAATGATTCTTTACAGAACAAGGAGGTAGGTAGTTTCATATCCTCAACCCATAAAGAAAAAAAATAAAAAAGCTTAAAACCTTTCAAGCTAGACAAATTAATAAAGATAAACCCCTTGTGAGGGACAGGCAAACAACTAGCCTGCGAGAGTAGCTTGAGTGAGCTACTTTCCGAAATTAAGCTCCTCATCTTCAGTGAGGGGTTGTTGACAAGGTTAAAATTTTATCTATGAAACACGAGTTTAAGGAAATATATATAATCCAAAATGTTCACTTAGCTCTCGATATTCTTTTCCTCCTTGAGAAAAAACCGCGTAGCTTTGAAGCTATACAAGAAAAACTCAGGATAAATAGGCAAAAGTTAAATAAACTCCTCTCTTTCCTCATAAAAGAGGAGTGGATAGAGCAGGATAAGGAAAGCAAGCTTTACAGATTGGGCATAAAAACTTTTGAGCTTGGTATAAGGTATCTCCAGTTTTTGGACATTAAAAAGGCAGCAAAGCCCATATTAGATGAAATAAGTAAAAGAGTTAAAGAGAACGTTTACCTTACAACACGCGTAGCGTATGAAGTTCTTTACATAGAAAAGAGTGAAGTTGACAGGGACGTTATGATTCTGTCGAGATACGGAAGGGTTCTACCACTTTACGCCTCTTCCTCCGGAAAGATTTACCTTTCCCACTTTGACCCTCGTGAGCTTGAGGATTACTTCCAGAAGGTAAAGTGGGTTCGTCATACACCTAAAACGAAGACACCTGAAGAGCTTAGGGAAGAATTAAAGAGGATAAAACAGGAGGACTTTGCTACAAACATAGAAGAGTATGAAGAAGAGGTCGTCAGTGCTGCCGCGGCAGTTTACGACTATGCGAGGAAGGTTAACTACACCATTACAGTAGTTGCTCCCTCTTATAGAATGAGCGAGAAAGACCTAAACACATGGGTAAAGGAAATATTAAAGGAAAATGCAAGCCAGCTTTCTGAAAAACTCGGTTTAATCAAAACCTGAACTTGTTTGTTATGGGCATCCTCCAGTCTTTTCCAAAGGCTCTCTCAGTTATCTTAGGACCCACCGGTGCCTGTTTCCTTTTGTATTCAGCCTTTCTAATCATGTAAATTGTGCGATACACATCCTCTTTTGGGAAACCTTGTTTTACAATTTCTTCAGGAGACAGGACTTCTTCTATGTAGAGCCTGAGAATCTTATCAAGCTCCTCGTAAGGTGGTAGAGTGTCCTGGTCCGTTTGATTGGGTCTTAACTCCGCGGAGGGAGGTTTCTTAAAGACCCTTTCGGGTATTACTTTTGAGATTGAATTCCTATACTCGGCTAGCCTGTAAACGAAAGTTTTGTAAACGTCCTTAATGGGAGCAAAGCCTCCGGACATATCTCCATATATGGTGGTATATCCTACAGCTGACTCACTTTTATTAGAAGTAGAAAGAACGAGATAGCCGAACTTGTTAGATAGATAAAAAAGAATATTTGCCCTTATCCTCGCCTGGATGTTTTCATCCGCAACGTCAAAACTGAGCTCACAGAACTCCTTTTCAAATCCCCTTCTGTAAGCTTTAAAGGTCTCCGTGATGGGAATTACGTGGAATTCTATTCCGAGATTCTTCGCAAGCTCTGAGGCATCCTCGTAACTTTCCTTTGAAGAAAATTCTGAAGGCATGTAAACTCCGACTACTCTTTCCTTTCCAAGAGCGTCCGTAGCTATGCAGGCTACGAGGGAGCTGTCTATCCCTCCTGATAGCCCAAGAACGACCTTTTTAAAGCCGTTTTTTTCCGTATAGTCCTTTACTGCAAGAGTTAGAGCCTTATAGATTTCCTCTTCACCGGTAAGTTTATCTTCTACTTTCCCTTCCTTATAAGGAGTCTCCTTTTGAATTGAAACGCTAAAGCTCGGACTTATTTTTTCCACTTTTTGGCTCGCTTCCCTCCACCGAAGGTCTGTCAATCTACTCCTGTTTACCTTTTCAAGTTCCAAACTTACTGTAAAGACATCCTCCTCAAAAGCCTTTCCCCTGGCGATTATATTGCCCTTTGGGTCTATTACTAAGCTCCTTCCATCAAAGACAAGCTCATCCTGTCCGCCGACGAGGTTAACGTAAATCACAAAGGCGTTATTGTCTTCCGCACGAGCCTTTAAAAAAGCCTCTTTGTATTCATACTTTCCTATATGGTAAGGGGAAGCGTTTACGTTCAGAATTACTTGAGCTCCAGAAAGAGCTCCCAGTCTTTCAACTCCGTCCGGATACCATATATCCTCACATATGGAGAAGGTTAGTTTATATCCATTTAACTCAGCCAATAGAGGCTCTTCCCCGCTTCTGAAGTATCTTTTCTCGTCAAATACGCTGTAGTTAGGAAGAAAGTGCTTTTTATAAACTCCCAAGGGTTTTCCTTTATAAATGAGTGCCAAAGCATTGTAGAGGTCAGACTCGTAGAAGGGAGTTCCCACACCGATTAAGCAGTCGTAGTTTTTTGTTTTATATATCAATTCTTTTAGGGCTTTATGAATCTCACTTAAAAAGTGTTTTTGGAGCAAAAGGTCTTCGGGAGGATATCCTGAAAGGGCAAGCTCGGGAAATAGGATAACGTGTGCTTCTTTATGAAATTCCTTTACAACTTGAAGTATCTTCTTTAGGTTGCCTTCTATATCACCTACGGCGAAGTTAAGCTGGGCTACTGTGACGTTGAGCATAAAGGAGAAAAGGGCGCCTTAGACCTTAGCGCCCATCTGTTTAGCCTTTTCTATAACGTCCTCTATGGTTCCAACCATGTAGAAGGCGTTTTCAGGAAGGTGGTCATACTTTCCGGTGAGGACTTCTTTGAAGGACCTTATGGTGTCTTCAAGTTTCACGTATTTACCGGGCATTCCCGTGAACTGCTCAGCAACGTGGAAGGGCTGAGACAGGAACTTCTGTATTCTTCTTGCCCTGTTAACTATAGCTTTGTCCTCATCGGAGAGCTCTTCCATACCAAGTATTGCGATGATTTCTTGGAGCTCTTTGTATCTTTGGAGAATTCTCTTGACTTCCATAGCAACTTCGTAGTGTTCTTCTCCAACATATTCGGGAGCCAAGTATTTAGAGGTAGACTCTAAGGGGTCTATTGCGGGGTATATTCCGAGCTCTGCGAGTCTTCTCGTGAGAACCGTGGTAGCGTCAAGGTGTGCGAAAATTGACCAGGGTGCTGGGTCCGTTATGTCGTCTGCAGGAACGTAAACCGCTTGTATAGCGGTAATAGAACCCTTCTTGGTTGAGGTAATCCTTTCCTGAACTTCTCCTACGTCGGTGTTCAGTGTGGGCTGGTATCCAACCGCGGAGGGCAATCTTCCGAGCAATGTAGAAACCTCAGCTCCCGCCTGAACGAATCTAAAGATGTTATCTATGAATATGAGAACGTCCTGACCTTCCACGTCTCTAAAGTATTCTGCCATCGTGAGACCGGTGTGTGCTACTCTGAACCTCACTCCGGGAGGCTCGTTCATCTGTCCGTAAACCATAACGGTGTAGGGGAGAACTCCGCTTTCCTTCATTTCAAGCCACAGGTCGTTTCCTTCTCTGGTTCTCTCACCGACTCCAACAACTACGGAGTATCCCTGGTGGAAACGAGCTATGTTGTGAATAAGCTCTTGCATTAAAACGGTCTTTCCAACTCCCGCTCCACCGAATAGTCCGACCTTTCCACCTTTAATGATGGGCTGGAGGAGGTCTATAACCTTAATACCGGTTTCAAGGATTTCAACCTTAGTGGATTGCTCAACGAGTTCGGGGGGATTTCTGAACATAGGCCAGTACTCGTCCGTTTCTACGGGACCCGCCTCGTCTATGGGCTGTCCCACAACGTTGAATATTCTTCCGAGAACTCCCTTTCCTACGGGGACCTTAATGGGTCCTCCTAAATACTCTACTTCCTGTCCCCTTACGAGTCCGTCGGTGGGTCCCATTGCGATGGACCTTACCCTGTGCTCCCCTATGTGTTGTGCTACTTCCATGTAGAGCTCTTCTTCAAACCATTCCCCCTTGTCGTTGATAGCCCTTCTTATGGTTTTTAGCCCGTCCTTAATCTTGGGAAGTTCCTTTACTCCTTCGAATTCAACGTCAACGACGGGTCCTATGACCTGAACTATTCTTCCCTTTATAGTTTCCGCCATAATTAGAACCTCCGTTTATTGTTGCTTAAGAGCTTCAACAGCGTTAGTAATATCAATAAGCTCAGTGGTAATGCTTTCTTGCCTTGCCTTATTAAAGATAAGAGTCCACTGTTTTATGAGGTCATCCGCATTCTTGGTCGCGTTGTCCATCGCTATCATCCTAGCAAAGTGTTCCGCCGCGTTGCTTTCTACCATTGCCCTGTAAATCTGGTAGTTAAGGTAAAGGTTCGCTATGTAATTGAAGAACTTCTCTTCGGAAACCTCAAAGGTGTAAACACCCGGAATCTCCTCTTCAGTTTCTGGAGCTTCAAAGGGGAGGAAGGTTCTCACGATGGGCTTGTAGCTTGCACGGGTAACCATCTCGTTGTTTATAAGGTAAACTTTGTCAGTTTCCTTGTTAATAAACCTTTCTCTAACCGCTTCCGCCACTTCCTTAGCTACCGAGAAGTTAACGGTTTTTCTGAAAACCTCATCGTATCCCTTTATAATCTTGTATCCCCTCTTTGAGAAGTATTGGTATCCCTTCCTTCCTATCAGAAAGAGACTTACTTCCTTTCCTTGCTTCTGCTTTTCGTTTATCAGGTTTTCTGCAGTTTTAATAACGTTGGAATTAAACGCTCCTGCAAGTCCCCTGTCCGCGGTAACGAGAATTATGTCCACTTTCCTCTCTTCCCTCAGGTCAAACAGAGGATGCTCCTCCCTGTCAACGTGCTTAGCAAGGTGTCCCACAAGTTCGTAAATCTTTTCGGAGTAAGGTCTTGAGGCGTAAACGAGTTCCTGTGCCCTTCTGAGCTTTGCCGCAGAAACAACTTTCATCGCGTTGGTTATTCTCTTTGTGTTCTTTATTCCCTGTATCTTTCTCCTTATATCCCGTGGGGAGAGCTTAGCCATAACGCTAACTTATTATAAACGTAAAATTATTAGGTTGTATAATTAAATTCTCCACTTAGAAAACGGGAGGTCTCGCAAGATGAAGGTTATTCTAACTAAGGATGTGGAAGGACTGGGATTCTTTGGGGATATAGTAAGCGTTAAGGACGGATACGCTATGAACTATCTAATTCCGAGAGGATTGGCTCTTCCTGCTACCGAAGGTAATATAAAGCACATTCAAACTATATTGGAGCAAAAAAAGAGAAAGCTTGAAAGAGAAAAGAAAAAGGCTGAAGAGCTCGCCAAGAAGTTAGAAGGTGTTATCGTTGAAGTGAGAAAGCCCGCCGGAGAAGGTGGAAAGCTCTTCGGTTCGGTAACGGCAACCGATATAGTAGAAGCTCTAAAATCTCAAGGAATAGAAATAGAGAGGAAGAACGTAGTCTTCTACCATCCTATAAAGGAAGTAGGTATTTTCCCCGTAAAGATAAGACTCCACAAGGATGTGAGTGTGAACATTAAGGTTGACGTGAAGCCCGAAGAAAAGTAATTTTTTGTTATGCGTGAAGTAAGTGCAAGTGAGAAAAGTTTTCAATTAAGCAAGGATTGGTTGTTTTTCGTAGGTGGTGTTACTCTCGCTGCACTCCTCGCTTTCCTCGCTCCTATAGAAAACACCTTCTGGTATAAATCCGCATTCTTGGGCTATATACTTGCCTCAATTGTTTATGCGGCTTATCTCCTCTTTAGGGAAAAGATTACGGGAAATATAGCTACACTCACTCTATACGCTGCTCTTTTGCTCAACCTAACCGGGATGATAAGAAGGGGATACGAAACCTACAAACTAGGTGCTTTTCATCCACCGTGGAGTAACCTCTTTGAAGCTTTAACTTTCTGGAGCTTTATAGGGGGAGTTGTTTACCTGCTCATAGAAAGAAAGTATGGATTTAGAGTCCTTGGAGCTTTTGTAGTTCCATTACTTGCTTTCACTTCCGGATTTGCGATTTTTAAAGCTAACCATGAGATAACTCCCCTAATGCCCGCTCTCAGAAGCTACTGGCTTTACTTCCACGTTGTTACCGCATTTACCGGATACGCGGGTTTCACCGTAGCCTTTGGAGGTGCTATAGCTTATCTCTTAAAAGAGTATTTTCCAAATAACAAATTCCTCAATAAGCTCCTACCTTCTAAGTCCGTTCTCGATGAAATTACATATAAATCAATAGCTATAGTATTTCCGATATGGACAGCTTCCATAATATTAGGAGCCGCGTGGGCTAACGAGGCTTGGGGAGGATACTGGAGCTGGGACCCCAAAGAGGTCTGGTCTCTAATAGTTTGGCTTTTCTTCGGTGCTTACCTCCACGCAAGACAATTGATGGGATGGAAAGGTAAGAAAGTAGCCTGGCTCGTAGTTTTCGGATTCATAACTGTGCTAATTTGCTTCTTTGCTGTAAATCTGTACTTCCCCGGACTTCACTCGTACGCAACAGAGTAAGAAGCTTTTCGGTTTTCTTTTTTGCTCTCTCTACTATTTGTTTTATCTCCTCCGGTTCTCTATTGAAAAGGTAAGCTATTTTAGTGTAGGTTCTGTCTTTATGCTCTTTCCCCATTTCCATAGAAGCTTCTATCAGGTAGACATTGGATAGTAAGTATCCCAGATAACCTTTCATTCCATCCAAAGCTTCCAGAATATCCTCTGGATATTCTAAGTTCTTCGCTATATTTACTGCAGATATTTCAAGAAACTCATCACAACAAGAAAGTAGGCCGGTTATGAATGCTTCCCTACTTCTTTCCGGAACAAGTATCCCAGCGAGTTCTCTCATAAGAAAGGCACGGAAAAGGAAACTTTTCATAAAGGCTTCTCCTTCGGCGTAGAGAAACATATCCTTTACGAGATAAAGGAAGATAATTATTCTCAGTTCTAAAGTATCGAGCTTCTGGTTGGGATAAAACTCTTGTACCCAAAGTTCAACTATTTTTCTGAGAACTCTATCACTCTTAATAATATTGTAAAGTTCTCTTTTACTCTTTTCTCTCATCTGTTTTATAAGTCTTGTCAGAAAGCTCGAAAGAAAATGGTAGTTTTTATAATGACGAAAGAGGCTCGGGCCTGCAAGGTAAGGACCTTGAAGTAGTTCCGCAAGCTCTAAACCGAGTCTGTAATCCCTTTTAGTTTCTATATTTGTCAAAATAAGTTTCTTATTTAGAGAACGTGTATATTCCCTTACAGTTGAACATTCTCCCAGTGACTTAACACTGCAAGAAAGGTAATCTGCTTTTCTTACAAGAGATATATGGTCCGGGTTCTGAAAGTGGAAACCTTCCAGAATGATTTTAAAACCTTTATTCTTTAAGTACTCAATATCCTTCAACAGCTGTGTACTTACACCCCGTGGGAGAATGATTTTGAGTATAACATTTTTGGGAATCAGAAGGCTTATAAATTCTACATTTATTTCCTCATAGTTTATAGGAATTATGACTTTTTTATTCTTAAAAAGAGTTGTAATGCTTTCTTC
>WFPV01000122.1 GCA_015487405.1 Aquifex sp.
ATATAATCTCTAACTTCCTGAGCGAGCTCCTTGAGCTCCTCGTAGGACATGTATTTCAACTGGGAAGGACCTGCGTAATCCTTCAGGATTTTATACTTCTCAAGCATAAGGAATAACTTATATCCTTTTTAGAAGAACATCAATCTCAGTAACCATCCGAAGGTTAAGGTGGCTATAGCTAGTCCGAGTCCTATCAATCCGAGAAGAGCACCGAGTCTCCAGTCCAGCTCGTCCTGTTTTATCCAGAAAATAAAGAAGCTGACAAAAGTGTAAACAGCTAAGGAAACTCCTAGCCACTTGTGGGGAAAGAGGTAAAAAAACGTAGTCTTTTGTTGAATGTAAGGATTCTGAGCTTGGGCGAATCCTGTGATTACGGCAAGTATTGAGAAGAATATAGAGAGTGCGTGATTAAAAAGGGAGTACTGTAGAAAGAACAAAGACCTTTTCCTAAGGAAAGTATAGTAAGCGATGTAGGTAAAGTAAGCGGAAGTAATGAGTCCCACCAAGAAGTATACAGTTAACGGGTGAAGCTTTCCCATCCTTACCAATTAGTATAAAGCTTTTTCAAACTCTGAAACCTCTTTATAAAGCTCCTCAAAAATCTTCCTGTAGTCCTGCTTTCCCTCTTCTACTTCGTCCATAAGCTTTTCCAGTCTTCTCGTGAACTCTTCAGAGACAAAAGGCATTATCTTTTCCCTATTTTTCAGAAACTCGTAAACCTGCTTTCCGAGTTTCGTGGGAATTAAAAAGCCGTTCCTCTCTATAACGTATCCCCTCTCAAGAAGCTTGGATACTATGGTAGCGTAGGTAGAAGGTCTTCCGATTCCTCTCCTCTTCATTTCCTCAACGAGTGAGCCCTGGGTGTAGAGGTATGCCCTGGGAACGCTCTTTAGCTCTTTATTGTCCTCTACGTTTACCTTTCCTTTTAAGTCGGGATTTAGCTCCACTTTCTGGAGCTTGTTGAAGCCCTCCTCGGTTATCTCGGTAGTGAGCGTCAGCTCTTTTTCCTTTCCGAGAGCTTTTATTTTTACTTTTTTAGTTTTGACCTTAACAGGTTTCATCTGGGAAGCCATAAAGCGTTTGAATATGAGCTCGTATAAAAGGAGGTGCTCCCTGCTCAGGTTCTGAAGCTGTCCTGCGTAAATCATAGAACGCAGTTCTTCAACGTCTAAAGGCTTCGTGGGTCTTATACACTCGTGAGCTCCGCCCTCTCCCCAGGTTCTCGGATAGAAGAACTCCTTTCCGAACTCTTCCGAAATCCACTCTTTTGCTACACCTATTCCTACGTCTGAGACTCTCGTGCTGTCCGTTCTGTGATAGGTGATTAATCCGTACTCAAAGAGCTCCTGAGCCAACTGCATGGTTTTGGGAACGGAGAACCTGTAGGTGTCGGAAGCCGCCTTTAGCATAGTGTCCGTAGTGAAGGGGGGAGGAGGCGTTTTTGTCTCTTCGGTTTCGGAAAGGACTTCAACCTCTATCTCTTTCAAGTTTTCAAAGAACTCCTTGGCTTCTTTCTTATTTTCAAACTCAAAATCTATCCTGAGCCATTTTCCATTTTCTTTAAAGGTTATATACACTACGTGTTTCTTCTTCCTGTATTCCTTTTCCCTCTCAATTATCCAGCCGAGAACGGGAATCTGAACCCTTCCGCCTGAGAGCCAGCTCTTATCAAAGGCGTTCTGAAGGAGCCTTGAGACTTCAAAACCTACCCACCTGTCCGCTATTCTCCTTACGAGCTGAGCCTTTACGAGGTTCTCGTTAAAGGTTCTTGGCTCTGCTATGGCGTTCCTTATAGCCTTTCTGGTGACCTCGTGAAACTCTATCCTCCTAATGTTCTTTATATAAGGAGAGAGAATCTCTCCTAAATCCCAGCCTATCTTCTCCCCTTCGGTGTCGGGGTCCGTTCCTATGAGGACGCTCTCCACTTCTTTTGCTATCTCCCTCAGTCCCTTAATAATCTTGTCCTTTCCTTCTATCGGCTCGTAGATGGGAACAAAGTCCCCGTTCTTTACCTCTACTCCGTGGAAGGCTTTGTCCTTCACAAGGTCAAGGACGTGTCCGAGGGAAGCCGTAATCATCAGGTAGATGTCTCCCACCAGAACCTCTAAAAGGTCTATTCCTTCCACCTTTCTGCTTACCGGTTTTCCGAAGAAGTTGGCGATGGTCCTCGCCTTGTTTGGACTTTCCACCACAACGAGAACGGGTTTTACCTGTTCTTTTAGCTCCGCCTTGACTTCTCCCGAGAGAACCTTTCGGACCTCTTCCCTGTCTTTATCTATTTCTTTAAATACCTCCGGTAGGTGGACTGAAGATATTTCCTTAAACTCTATATCCTGATTGAACCAGCGGACCTTCTTCTCAAGGTTCTTCAGAGCCTTTTCATCGTCAACGAGTATGAGGCTTAGTCCCTTGGTCAGTCCCCCCGCATACATACGGGAGGTGCGTCCGCTCGCCTGGAGGTATCCCGTTACGTCCGCAACCACGAGGGTGTAGTTATCCCCTTCCACGCGAAGCGTAATTTCATCAGAACTCTTAATCTTTTCAACGAGCTTAGGCTCTCTCAAGAACTCGTATATCTCCTTTCTGAGGTTATCTATACGCTCTTTTAGGTCAGGCGTCTTTTCTATAAACTCCTCACTCAGGAAGGAGTATCTCCTGAGCTTTTGTATCCAGCCATCCAGCTTTTTTAGATTTTCCTTCAGCTCCTCGTCCTTGGAAACGAGGGGTCTGATTGATAGAAGTGCCCAGAGGAGATGGGAAACGGAAGTGTCAACTTTGAGGGAGACCTTTATCTTGGGAACGCCGTAGAATACGGCGTATCTAACAACGTGGGGTAAATCCAGTCCCCTTGCGAGGGGATTTCTGTAAGAAGATATTCCGATGACTACGTCAACCTCTCCCTTCTCAAAGAGAGTTAAATCCTCCTCGTAGGTTATAGCTTTTATACCTTCTCTGTTTAGTATCTCTTTTAGTTCGTCAACCTTTTCCTTTCCGTAGTCCGAGGCTACAAAGACGAGCCCGCCTTTTCCGAACTCCCTGAGCCTGTTTATAAGGGTTTGGGTTAGATTCTCGGGTTTTTCGTAAAGGTCAAGGATGTTTCTCATTGAGAGAACAGGTCTTCCAACTTCAAAGCCGAGGAGCTCCCTAAAGAGCTTTATTCTGTTGGAGCGAGGATTTCCAGTTGCGGATGAAACCGCAATTACTCCGGTGGCTTTTTTGGAAATTTCCTTCAACTCTTCTGAGCGTTTCTTTATTTCCTCCCAGTCCTCTTCCTTTTTGTTCGGTTTTTCCTTCAGTTTTATCAGCTCTAAGGCTTTGTTTATGTCCTCTTCCGAAAATCCGAGGAGAAGTAGAGCTTTGTCTATGTTCTTTGCGGTTTTGAGGAAGCTGTCAACGTCGTCAACGAAAACGAATCTAAAGTCTTTTGGAAGAATCTCGTAGTTCTTATAAAGGAACATTGAGGTCGTTATTAAGATTTTGAAGTCCCCTTCTTCTATTCTTTTCTTCAGTTCTTTCTTCTTCTTGTCAGAAAGCTTTCCCCAGACTATTAGTTCTTCTTCATTCACTCCGAACCTTTTTATCCTTTCTGCTACTTGCTCAACGAGTAACTGGGTGGGAAGGATTATGTAGGAGCGTTCTCCTTGCCCTGCCAGGTATGAAGCCATAGAAAGCCCGAAGGTGGTCTTTCCCACTCCGGTCGGTGCGAGCATAGCAAAGCTTCTGTTCAGGAATACCTTCCTTGCCCAAGATTTTTGAAGGCTCCAGGGAGAGCTTCCTACCTTCTCTTTAAAGAACTCCTCCCAGGACCTGACTTTTTCGTTCAAGTCACAGAAGTTTTTAAACTCTCCCTCTTGAAGAAATTGACATACTCTTTCCCTTTCTATTTCCTCAGGCAAACACCTTTCGCAGGGCAAGCCCTTACTTAACCTTTCCGAGGATATCTCTCCTCCGCAGTTTGGACATAAGCTTTCAAATACCGCTTTTATCATCTCCTTCCTCAGATTTTAGGATTATACAAAGATTGGGAAGGAAGGCAAGGAGGAAGGGAAATAACTTTACCAAAGGAAATTTTATTGATTCATACAGTTATTGTTATTTTTAAAAGCATCCACGATAGCATTTTTAGCTTGCTCGTTAAAGCCAAAGAACTTTTCCCTTGGGTCTAAGAAGCCTTCTGCATCTAAAACGAAACCTTCTTTAGTCCAACGAGTGCATATCACACGATAAGAACCTTGATTTTCCTCATCAGGAAGCATTTTACAAACTATGTACCTGTTCATTCTTATTAAAATGTCCGTAGGAGTATATCCTTCTCTGCAAATAGCTTGATAAAGTCCAAAATCGCCTTGTATTATCACGTAAGGATTTTCGTAATTATCGTAACCAGTCTCATATCCAACTTCTTGGTCATAGTTCTCAGAACATTCATTCCATAAAAGGAATTTATCCCTATTCTTATCGTAGTAAAAGCCTGGCTTAGAAGTAGAGTTTTCAAAGGTTAAGTGATTAAGAAGATTATTAATGGTAGGATTGCTAATGAATATAAGGTCAGATTTATATCCATCTTCATACCAGCCTTTTCTATTAATAGCTTCTTCTTTCTTCAAACCTTCTAATCTAACGGAGAATAGCGCGTAAACCTTTGAACCTTGAGGAAATCGTATATCTGCA
>WFPV01000123.1 GCA_015487405.1 Aquifex sp.
CTACTGATACTTCCTAGGAATTTAGCCAATGAATGCCACCATAGCCTTACTGCCTCTGGACTAACTTCTATTCCCATCATCTGTTTCAGTAGTTGAGCGACTTTTCTAAAGGACAATCCGTTAAAATACAAAACTACAGCTATTGCTTTTATTTTCGCTGGTATTCTTTCTCTCTTTTCAATCTTTTTAAAGCATTCCTCTAACTTCCCTATCAGCCCATATCTCTATTTTCTCATCCCTTATCTTGGCATTCTCACTTATTGAAAATGCTAAAGTTAGGTTTGTTAGACACCTATAAGAGTTTCGATACCTCTTACTTACCTTAAGCAAAACTCCATAAAATAATTCCTATGCATATCCTTCTTGTAGGCTTAGGTAATATGGGCTCAAAATATCTGAGAAAGTTGAAAGAGCTCAGCCATTTACCTGTTGTGTGCGATATAGACCCGGAGAAGGCAAATGAATGTGAAGAATGTCCTTTTTACTGTCACGTAGGTGATATAAAGGAAGAAATAAGTCGTGTAATCATTGCGGTAAAGCCGGAAGACCATGTAAAACTCGCAAAGGAATTCCTAAGTAAAGGAATCCCCGTCCTTTTAGAAAAACCACCCGCTCTCAGCAGTGAGGAGTTTAAAGAAATATCAGAAAATCCTCTTTTAGAAATATCAGAAATAGAACTATACTCCGAAGGAGTAAAAAACTTTCCAACAAATGTAAATCCTAAAGAGATACTCATAGAGCGACTAAACAAAGGAAAAGGCTACATAAATCCCTTATGGGACCTCGCATGGCACGACCTTTACATACTCCAGTATCTCTTCAAAGATGTAAAAGTGGAAGACTTCTCAAAAAACGGAGTGGTGTGGGAACTCAAAGGGAAAGTAAAAAATGAAATCCCCTTCACCCTCAGAGTAGCTTGGAACTATCCCGAAGAACAAGTAAGGAGATGGATCATAAAAACTGACCAGGATGACCTAATCATAGACTTCCAAAACGAGACACTACAATACGGAAACCTGAGGAGGGAACGCCTCTTCGGCGACAAGTTAAGGGAAATGGTCAGCGATTTTTTAGAAGGAATTAGAAGGGAAGGAAGCAGAGAAAGAGCCCTAAGAAACTTACAGATACTGGAGAGTATAAGCCATGACCTTCGGTGAAATCTTATCTTATCTCTTTATCTTTATTTTTCCCTGGATAATACTAATTCTTTACTGGAAAATTCAGTTCAAAGCTGTAAAGAGAAAATACGGAAAGAGAGAAGACTAAACAGCCTTCTCGTAGTAAACCTCTATATCTTTGTTCTTTTCGTAAAGCTTGCTTAAATTTGCACTTCTTGCGGTAATCCAGTTATTCTTGTAAAGGTGAGGCATAAATCTTCTTTTGAGAGGTTCGTAAGAACGGATAACCTGTAGCTCTCCCTCGTCTGTGAAATTCTCCCCAAGGTATTTCCAGAATCCCACATCGTCAAAAGCCCAGGGCAAGAACTTCCTCACTTTTACCTCACCGAAGAAAGTTAAGTAAGTGCCTTCATGCTCTCCCATTAGGGACATCGGAACTCTTATGTGGGCATACTCACTGAGACCATCCGCAAAGGGACTGACCACTATCAAGTGCTCTAATTTTTCTGATAATTCCTTAAATACGCCTTCGGCGTAGAATTCTAAAACATCCTCTCCGAAAACTATAAGGTTATCTATATCCCCGTTCAGGGCAAGGTCCATAACAGCCTTCAAATCAGAATAACTATCCTTTAAAACCTTATACAGGTAGAAAGTATTAGCGTCTTTGGGAACGGGGACGACTTCAATATCTTTACCTTCAGTAACTTTCCTAAGCTCAAGGGCTATTTCCTTTGGATTTTCGTAGTAGTGGGGCGTAACGAGAAGGTATCCTTTTCCTTCTAAGTTCTTTATCTCTTCAAGGGAACTGAGTTCTTTCGGCTCAAACTTGCCGTCTCTAACCGTCTTTCCAAACTTGTAAACAGGTTTCTTAATGTAATAGCTTAGAACCGTAGCGATTGATGTGAGGTCGTCTCCCACCAGAACGAAGAAGTCCGCATCTTTGAATTCTTCCACCGAAGATATCTTAAACTCTCCTATTTCATTAGCAAACCTGAAGAAGTCCTCTGTCTGTGGAGCGGTTACGTAAGCTCCGGCACTCTTTGCGATTCTGACAACTTCGTCTATTATCTCCTTCGGGAGATATGCAGAAAGGATGATTCCTGTTCTGTTTCCGTGTTCCTTCAGGATTGTGGTAAGGAGGTTTACCGTATTTCCTTGGGTTTCTTCCCTTCCGTGAACGTCCGTCTTGAGAAGTCTATTGTGATTAATAGCGTCGTATCCGAAAAACGCCTTTGCACAGATGTTTAGCTCGTCCGTAGGCTTAGTTCTGTAAACCTTCCTCTTGGAACGCCAGTCTCCCACTCCGTATTCTATTTGAATTTCACAGCCTACGGGACAAAGATTGCAAGCGGTTCTTTCCTTTTGAAGGAGCCAGCTCCTGGTCCAATACTTAAAGGGCTTAGAAATTATAGCTCCTACAGGACAGACGTGAACGCATATTCCGCACATCTCGCAGGTGGAAGTGTCCATAGGTCTTACAGCGGGAACTATATTAGAGTGAAATCCTCTGTCCTCTACGTATAGGGCATGTGCTCCTACTATCTCGTCACAGGCACGGGTACACCTGTAGCACACAACACATCTGTTAGAGTAGTACTCTAAAAAGTCGCTTTCCCAGTCTTCCTCGTGTCTTTCCTTTTCTAAAGCTGAGATGGGAACTATCTGTTTCTGAGGTCCGTAAATTGCTCCCAAGTTTTGGAGGTCGCACTCTCCCGCTTTATCGCATATGGGGCAATCCAAAGGGTGCCTCGTCATGAGAGCCTGAAGGAGGTATTTTTGTTGTTCTCTAACCTGCTCGCTCGTTCTGTGGGTTCTTATTCTCATTCCGTCCTGAACAGGAAGGTTACAGGATATAACGAGTCTGTTAATGTCCTCCCAGTAAACCACGCACATCCTGCATGCACCGGCTATAGGGAGTTTTGGGTGGTAGCAGAAGTAGGGGATGTCTATTCCGTTTTCAAGGGCTACCTGGAGAACGGTTTTTCCCTTTTCGGTTTCAATCTCTCTGTCATCTATGTAAATCTTTACTTTCTCAACCATGACGACCTCCTTGAATCCATTTTAAAATATATCCTCCTGTTTATAATAATTTCGTATTTCTAAAATCAGCGGAGGTAAGCCATGCAGATGGATGCAGACTTCAAAATAGGAATAGACCTTCTAAAGAAGTTTAAAGAACAAATAGAAGCTTTAGCGAATTCTTCCAGCGTAGAAGAGTTGAAGGATAACTTAGAAACTATTAAGGAGATAATAAGAAACGCCACCTACAGAATTAAGCAGGGAAGTGGACCTTTCAAGGAAGAGTTCTATTCCGCCTTGGCGGTAATAGTGAGGAACGCTCGTGAGTTTGAGGACGCTGATGCGGTAAAAGAGAACGCTAAAAAGGTCTTAGAGCTTTTAGAAAATTTAGAAAAGGCTACGGCGGAGGCGTAGCCCCGCCGTATTTAAATTTTTACTCGTTTAAAACCTCACCAACTCTTCCTACGAGTTCTTCGGAAGGCTTGAGGGTCTTCTTACCGGGTTCCCACTTAGCAGGGCAAGCTTCTTCGGGGTGAGACATAAGGTATACGTTAGCCTTCATCTTTCTAACGAGTTCGTCAGCGTTTCTTCCGACATTGTAGAAGTTGATTTCGCTTCCTACGAGGACTCCTTCGGGGCTTATTATGAAGGTTCCTCTGAGTGCAAGTCCGGTGTTTTCATCGTAAACTCCAAAGAGTCTGGATATCCTTCCGGTGGGATCAGCTCCCATAGGATACTTTACGTTCTTGAGGAGGGGTTCATCTTTATGCCATGCAAGGTGAACGAACTTAGTATCGGTGGATACGGATATGACTTCACATCCAAGTCCTTTTAGCTCGTCATACTTTTCCGCAAGGTCAGCAAGCTCAGTGGGGCATACAAAGGTGTAGTCTGCGGGGTAGAAGAAGAGTATTACCCACTTCCTTTCTTTGAGAAGATCTTCAAGAACTATCTTTCCGAACTTTCCGGTAGAGGGGTCATAGATTTCCATTTCAAAGTTGGGAACCTTTTGTCCTATCTTAACCGGGCATTCTTCTAAGATTTTCTTTGCGACTTCCTTGACGTCCATGTTAACACCTCCTTTTTAAGAATTATTTGCATTTATTATTTTAAATCAAAAATACCTTCGGTTTTAAATGACTTAAGTCAGGTTTTGTAAGGTTTTATAGAAGTAACTTTTCTAACTCTTCCTTCTTGAGTATTTCTATGTAGCCCCTTTCCGTGTTTATGATTCCCTGCTTCTTCCACCTGCTCATTATTCTTATCGTTGTTTCCACGGTCGTTCCCGTCATCTCAGCTATATCCTGACGGGTGAGGGGAAGCCTTATTATTATCTTTCCGTTCTTCTTCTCTCCCGCCTTTTCCGCAAGCTCCAGGAGGAGTTTAGCGATTCTCTCCTCTACCTTGCCTGAGGCTATGCTTTTCAGGACCTCGTAAGTCTGAAGGAGGTTGTGAGTTGCGTCACAGGTAAGCTTTATGGCTATTGCGGGATACTTTATTGCGAGGTTTATAAAGTCCTTGTTGGAGATGTATAGGAGAGTAGAGGGAAGGGCAGCCATCGCGGTGTACTTAAACTTAGGAACGCTCTTTCCCCACTCAATCCATCCAAACACTTCACCGGGAAATACGAGGCGAACTATGATGCTCCTTCCGTCCGAGGTCTCTTTTATAAGTTTTACAAGCCCTTCTACGAGGATAAATATTCCGGGTTCAGCTTCCTCTTCAAAGAAGATGTATTCTCCCTTTACATACTTTTTTACTTGAATGTACTTCGTTACCTCTTCAAGCTCTTTGGGATTCAGGTCTTCAAATAGGTGGGTCTTTTTCAGAAACTCTATCTTTATATCTTCTGGAGTTTGCCCTTCTCTAAGAGCCTTTTTCTCCATCCTTTCCCTCCTACAACTACCGTCGGTTCAAAAATTACATAATCGGTATGAAAGGGAACCTTGTTCTTCCCACCGAAAGTATGGTTATCGCCTATGGCTATATGAATCGTTCCCAAAATCTTTTCCGCTTCTAACACGTTGTCTGCTCTTGTGGCTTTGGGATTTGTTCCTACACCGAACTCTGCTATGAACCTCGCGTTCGGGAATCTATCAAAAACCTTCTCAAGCTCATATCTATACTCGTCGAATCCTTCTATCTCTTCCACAGCACCATCCCTGAATTTAAGAGTAATAGGCTTTTCTAACCTTTTGTTTGGTGCGTATTCTATTACGAGTTTTCCATAAGCACTGTCTTCAACCGGTGCTATAAAAGCCTCTCCCGCGGGAAGGTTTCCGTAAGTTCCCGGTGAAGTTAAAAGTCCCGTATCGGGGATTCCCTTTCTTCCTTCTATGGAAAATTCAAGCTTTACTCCGCTGTTATTGACAACTTCTACGTATTCTCCTTCTGTTAAGATTTCCGCTATGTCCTGGCTGAGTTTCGCCACGTAGTCCCAGTCCACGTTCATTGGTCCGTAAAGCATTTCCGGCTCAAATAGGGGCATTGAGGCGTAACGGGCTTTAAAGGTGTCCGTAAGGATTTTTCTGTAGGTGGTGTGCGTAGTAGAGTAATAAGAGAGTGCTACCACAACCGTTGGAATGTTTACACCGAAGGTCTTTAGTATATCTATTACTTTACTTATATCGCAAGGCTCCTTATGAATTATCTTTTTAAAGAGTCCTTCTTCCTTTAGAACTTGAATTGCTTTTTCACCGAATGTCTCCATCCAGAGCTCTTCGGGGGGTTCTTTTCCATGCTGACCTGTGGTGGGAAATATGACTTTTTTAATGTTTGTGGTGAACTCCTGTCCTACTTCCTCCAACAAATTTACAAGTTCTATTAGGTAAGGTTTTTCATCGTCGGTAAATACCAAGAGTTTATCTTCCTTAGAAACACCTAAGTTTACCTTAAGAAGATTTCTGAGGTGATCTTTTATCATAGCCTTACATATAATAATAAACTTAAATTAGCGTATTGGGAGACCTACGCCTCCGAGGAGATACTTGAGGTCGTCATCTCTGAAGAGTAATCCTATACCACCAAAGGCTCCTCTAAGTTTTGAGTTCAGCAAGTCATCTCCTCCGAATCTTATATAGAGATTTCTCGTAAGATGCCAGTGAAAACCTATTTGGAGGTTAGGCTTTAAATTTTTGTCCTGGGGTCTATCCTTTCTGCCAAAGTCCCATAAGTCGGCAAATATGTATTTACCAGAGTCTATGTAGAGGTCCGCCCCTATTCCTCCCGTACTTTCTTTTAGCCCGCCTCTCAGAGTAAGTGTATGCCCAAATAGGTGGAAGTTGCGAGCGTACTGTAAGGTAAACTCAGGTTTGAACTCTTTCTTTACGGTTTCCCTTCCGTCTAAGTACTCTTCCCTGTAGACTCTTCCTCTGGAATCTCCTACAACTTCCAACAGGTAATACTTCTTTCTATCGGGAACTAGCTTAACTGTTAGAATACCCTTACTATCCCCTTCCCTGTAGAGTTCCCCTCTCATACCGATGTAAAGGTGTGTTTTCTCCACCACTTCTCCAGCTTTTCCAAGTGTTTTTACTCCCTTATTAAGGTTCTTGTATAGACTTTCGTCTGTAAGTAATTTTCCAAGAGTGCCCTCTCCCCTTTCTAAGCGTGCAAGGATTATATTGAGCTCCTGGGAAACTTCTGCAAGGTTTTCTGTCCCTTTCCTTAAGGAAACGAGTATTCTGCTTATATCAGTTCTATTTGCTTTAACTATACTGTTTAGATTTGCAGATAATTCTTTTAAATTCGCTACCAATACTGGCAAGTCTTCTTTTAGCTCGCTCAGTATAACCGAAAGGTCTGTGGATATTTCTTTTATACTGCTTTTATTTTCCGTAACAACGGAGTTTACATTGTTTATAAGGTTTTCAAGTGATGCGGTTAATATTCTTAAGTTTTCAAGGGTTCTATTTATATTTTCTTTGTTTTGAATCGTAATCTCATTTAAATTTGAGACGAGTGTGTTTAAGTTTACAAGTGTTTCGCGTAAAGTGAGCCTGTTTTCTTCAAGAATTAGACTTAAGTTCTGAGCAACTCTTCTAAACTCCTGTGCGGTTATGGATAGCTCTTCTATGAGTTTATCTGTGTCGGATGCTATCTCTTCACTTTGAACTACTTGTCCTCTCTTCAATTCTCCACTTTCAGGACTTCCGGGGTTTATTCCTAAGTATTTGTCCCCCATAAGCCCTAAAGTTCCTATGTACGCGGTAGCGTCTTTATAAATTTTTATGCCTTCTCTTACTTCAAAAAGGATTTTTACTCGTGCACCTTCTAAGGTAACTTCTTTGACTTCTCCGGCTCTTACTCCTGCTACACGTACCTCAGCCCCTTTTGATAATCCGGCTACATCTTTAAAGTACGTAATGTACTGCTTTGTTTTCTCTTTAAAAAAGGGAATTTCACCGAAGGTAAATATTAAGAAAGCACTTGCTAATGCAACGAGAACTACAAAAATCCCTAACTTTGCTTCTGTGGATAGTGTCATTTTAATCCTTGTTAATATTTTAATATCATTTAATATCATATAAAATTTATGAAGGCTTTATACTTTATTCTCTCTGCAGTAACTCTTTATGCTTTTGGATACTTTATTTACTCTAAATATTTGGCAGAAAGAGTCTTCAGACTCAGTGATGAGAATAAAACTCCAGCTGAAGAGATAAACGACGGTGTAGATTTCGTTCCCACGAATAAGTGGATTTTACTCGGGCATCACTTTACTTCTATAACGGGAGCGGGTCCAATTGTTGGTCCTGCTATAGCAGTAATATGGGGATGGCTTCCTGCCTTTTTGTGGGTCGTTTTGGGAGCTGTTTTCATAGGAGCGGTTCACGATTTTACCGCACTCGTGACCTCCATAAGACATAAAGGAAAATCTATAGGAACAATCTTGGGAGAATACGCGGGAGAAAGGGCAAGGATTTTATTCTTGATTCTCATTCTTGCTCTGGCTATTCTTGTGAACGCAGTTTTTGCCTATGTTATAGCCGTTCTGTTTACTAAATTTCCTTCAAGCGTTATTCCTGCTTGGCTCGTCATTCCACTTGCAGTACTCTTTGGATTTAGCGTTTATCGTCTTAGGGTAAACTTTCTGCTTTTGACAGCTATATTTCTCACAATCCTTTACTTCGGTATATATCTTGGAAGTCTTTATCCCGTTGACATTACTCCTGTTGCCAGTTCCTTAGGACTATCCCCCATAATGTTCTGGATAATAGTTCTCTTTATCTACGCTTTTTTCGCTTCGTCTTTACCAGTATGGATTTTGCTTCAGCCTAGGGATTTCTTAAATGGAATTCAACTCATCATCTTACTTATATTCCTTTACGCTGGAGCTATTATACTTAATCCAACCATTGTAGCCCCTGCGGTAAATCCCTCCCCTGAGGGAGCTCCTCCTATGTTTCCCTTTCTCTTTATAACCATAGCCTGCGGAGCCCTTAGTGGTTTTCATGCTCTCGTTTCCTCGGGGACATCATCAAAACAGCTTGCAAATGAAACTGATGCGAGAACGGTAGGATATTTGGGATTCCTTGGAGAAAGTTCTCTCGCACTTATCGTCATTATAGCCACAACCGCAGGAATAGCTCTCTTTTCCGCGGATAAGTTTACAGAGCTTTATTCTTCTTGGTCTGCAATAAAGAAGTCCAGTATAGTCGCGGTTGTAGAAGGAGGAGCGAACCTTATTAATGGTATTGGCATTCCCTTAGAATTCGCAAAGACGATTATAGCAACACTCATAGTTCTCTTTGCCGCAACAACGATGGATACGAGTGTGAGAATACAGCGTTATATACTTAACGAGCTTGGAGAAATATACTCTATTAAGCCTTTGCAAAATGTTTGGTTTGCCTCTGGGATAGCAGTTTTTACATCTATGGCTCTCGTCCTTTCTAAGGAAGGCGGAAAGGGAGGAATGGTCTTTTGGCCCGTTTTTGGTGCTGCGAACCAGCTCTTAGCAGGTCTTGCACTCCTGGTAGGGTATTTATACCTTAGGCGGATAAATAGACCAACGTTGCCTATAGTAGTGCCCATGATATTCGTTCTCTTGATAACCTCACTCGCTATGGCTATGAACGCCTGGAATAACTTTAGGAAGGGTGACGCCCTTCTCTTTGTAACGAGTTTTATCATACTCATACTGGAAGTGTTCCTAATACTTGAAGCGGTGAAGGCGATTAGGAAGGAAACGAGGGCGGAAGCTACTCATAAATAGGCTCTTTGTCCATTTTCAGGTATGGATTTTTATACTTCTTGTATATGCTCTGTAAAAGTCCTATCATTAGGGCGTAGCTGAGCATCGCACTTCCTCCCATGCTTACAAAGGGGAGAGGAATCCCTACAACGGGAAAGTATCCCATAGTCATCAAGGTGTTCACTCCAAACTGAAACAGAATTAAAGAAAATACGCCTACGGCATAGATTTCTTCCGAAATCCTATGAAACTTCATATAGTAGGTGAGCATCCTTAGGAGGAGAAGGAAAAACAACAGAGTTAGAGTAGCTGTCCCTAAGAATCCAAACTCTTCGCCTATTACCGCAAATATAAAGTCTGTGTGTTTCTCTGGAAGGAAAAGAAGATGAGTTTGGGTGCCTTCAAGTATCCCCTTACCAAATAGCATTCCAGAACCTATGGAAATTTTCGACTGGATAAGCTGATATCCACTTTCGTAATAGTAGCTGTATGGATCTATTACAGCAAGGATACGCTGCTTCTGGTAGGGCTTTAGAAAATAGTTCCAAAACAAAGGAATAAGGGCGATAAATGAAATACCAGCCAGCACAAAGTAGCGTAGTGGGACACCTCGGGCAAGGAGCATAAAGACGAGAGGAACAAAGTAAGCACCCGTAGTTCCAAGGTCAGGTTGCTTAAGAGTTATCATAGCAGGTATAGCGTATATGAGCACCAAAAGGATTACTCTCTTATCTTTTAAACCTTTTATCATAGGAAGCAAATACGCTGAAATGAGTATAAGAGAAAACTTCATAAATTCCGAGGGTTGCAGGTTTAGAAAACCTATCCTAATCCATCGCCTGGCTCCGTTTACCTCTACTCCATAAAGCAAAACGAGGAGAAGCAGGAGCACATTGGCAAGGTATACGTAAAAGGAAAGATCAAGGAAGTTTTCGAACTTTTCGGAAGCAAGGAGGACAACCACAATCCAGAAGAGTATTACAAATGTAAGATGCTTATAAAAAAAAGTTGATGGATGCCCAACGTAGGTTGCACTGTACACTGCAATTAATCCAAAAACTTGAATTAGGATAAGAATTAAAACAAGAAACCAATCTAAGCCCTTAAGTTCCTCCAGAAATCGCATTTATTACCCTTACCTCGTCCCCTTCTTCTACGTAGTCTTCCTCAGGTATAACCTCTCCGTTTTTGACAACGAGAGAAGAAAGAGGCGATAGCCCCAGCCTTCTGATAAGCTCCTTTGCCTTTAGTTTCTTTTCAGGAAACTCGTACTCTTTGCCTCTGTATAAAACCTTTATGGGCATTTCGTAGTATCAGATTTTACCTCATCGATAGCCTTTAAGAAAGCCTCAAAAGGTCCTATATTCTTCATAGCTACGAATCTCGGACCTTCAAACTTAAGCCTTCCAAAGAGCATAGCCTTCATAGGACCGTATTCACCCCTTCCCATCTCGAACCACCTTTTTGTATCCGCCCACATCATAAAGTCATTGTCAGTCTTTTCATCTTTTTTCCACCCACCGTAAACGCATACAGCTTTTCCGTTTTCGTTCTTTATGGTAAGCTGAACTATCTTGTCTGGACCGCAGTCCTTTCTGTAAAGGAAGAGCCTTCTTTCAGGAACCTTTGCCCAGCTTTCATTTTTTCCGAGCTTTTCTACAAGCTCAGGGGTATTGTTCCAGACCTCGCAGAACTTTTTAGCCCACTCTGCATCCATAAATACCGGTTCTGCAAAAGCGAAACCTGCAAGAATAACTCCCGCTAAAACCTTCTTCATAACGACACCTCCCTTTTTACTTTGGTTTTTATCACACTAATTTAGTAAGAGGATTTAAAAATTTTTAATAGTGAGAAAAGTAATGCAAAGATAAGGATATGCGAATATAAGAAGGAGGTAATAAGGTGGCCGAACTTATGCCTTTAGAAGAGGCTTTAAGGATAGTCATTGAGAACGTCAAACCTTTAGACACCAAGAGAGTCTTCCTCCACGAAGCCCTCGGTTACGTCTTGGCTGAAGATATAGTTTCCGATACGGATAAACCTCTCTTTGACAATTCAGCTATGGACGGCTTTGCCGTAAGGTATGAAGATATTAAAAACGTTCCTGCCAAATTAAAAATCGTAGGTGAATACGCGGCGGGAACGGAAGAAAATCTTAAAGTAGAGTCCGGAACAGCGGTAAAGATATTTACGGGAGCTCCCATTCCCGAAGGAGCGGACACCGTTGTCCCAGTAGAATACACCAAAACCGAAGGTGATTACGTAGTTATAAATAAAGAGTTCAAGAAGGGGGCAAACGTAAGGAGAAAGGGAGAAGATGTTAAAAAGGGAGAAGTCGTAGTTCCTAAAGGAAAGGAAATAAGACCCTACGAAATGGGAATGCTTGCATCCGTGAACAGAGCTATCGTCACCGTTTACAGGAAGCCAAACGTAGCTATACTTTCAACCGGGGACGAAATCTTAGACGTGTGTGAGGAGCAAACCAGACCTTCCCAGATAAGGACTTCAAATAACTACACCCTCTACGGTCAAGTTCTTCAGGCAGGCGGAATTCCCCACAATCTCGGAATAGCACCAGACAACCCTGAGAAGCTCAAAAAGGTTATGGAAAGCATGATAGATTACGATGTTTTCATCACCACCGGTGGAGTTTCAATGGGTGAGAAAGACTACGTTCAGTATCTCGTTGAAGAGCTCGGTGTTGACGTTAAGTTTCACAAGCTCAGGATAAAACCTGCAAAACCCGTTCTCTTTGGAACATACGGAGAGAATAAATTATTTTTTGGACTTCCGGGAAATCCAGTATCCTGTGCCGTTGCCTTTGACCTTCTGGTATATCCTGCCCTTAGAGTTATGCAGGGATTTAAAGACATCTTCAAACAGAAGATAACTGCAGTTCTTGAAAAGGATTACAGAAGAAAGAGGGCAGAAAGGAGAGAGTTTGCCCGTTGTAAAGTCTGGTTTGAAAACGGAAAGTATCACTGTGAGCCTCTTGAGAAGCAAGACAGTCACATGCTCACCTCTCTTGTAAACGCTAACGGATACTTAATAGTTAAGGAGGGAGTAAACGAGCTCAAGAAGGGGGAAGAGGTTGAAGTAGTCTTACTCTAAAGGAGAGGCTGATATGAATAAGAATACCTTCGTAATTATTGCCGCTTTTGTATTTTTAGGCATCCTGTTATTTGCTCCCTTTGAGGAGGGTGTTAGGAAGGGCTTTGCCGTTCTTTCGGTTGCCGCAATTCTTTGGATAACTGAAGCCTTACCACTCAGTGTAACGGCTCTCTTAATACCCGTCCTCGGAGTTTACCTCGGAGTCTTTGATGTAAAAACCGCATTCTCATATTTTGCCCATCCGCTGATATTCCTCTTCTTCGGGGGTTTTGTTCTCGCAATAGCTCTATCAAAACACGAGGTTGACAAGTTTGTCGCATACAAGATTGTTTCCCTGTCAGGAAACAGGTTTTTGGTATCAGTTTTTTTTCTTATGCTTGCAACCTCTCTTGTATCTATGTGGATTAGCAACACATCTGCCACTGCTATGATGATGCCCTTAGCCCTCGGTATTCTCGCTACTTTACGGAGTCAAGCGGACAAAAAGGTTTACACCTTCACACTCCTCGGAGTAGCTTACGCGGCAAGCGTAGGAGGAATAGGCACACTCGTAGGAAGCCCACCAAACGGAATTGCAGCAGGTATACTGAACCTCTCCTTTACGGACTGGCTCAAGTTCGGGATTCCCGTATTTTTAATCCTTTTCCCTTTGCTTTTCCTAATCCTTTATTTAGTCTTAAGACCTCCAGTAGGTTTAAAGGTAGAAAGGACGGAAAATGTAACATTTGAGCTAACTAATCAACGGCTTCTCGTTCTTTTAATATTCCTCCTAACCGCCATTGCTTGGATATTCAATAAACAAATAGCCCACTTTTTTGGAGTAAAGAAATACTTTGATGCAGTAATAGCTATAACTGCGGTTATTCTCCTCGTCCTATTTCGCGTTGTTGACTGGAAGGACATAAACAGGGGAGTATCGTGGGGAACGCTCCTCCTATTTGGTGGAGGCATAGCCCTAAGCGGAATTATGAAGAAAACGGGAACTGCAAAGTTTATAGCTGATAGGCTCGTCGATATTCTCTCAGGAGTTCCTACCTTTGTATTTTTACTTATCATCGTTCTCTTCGTAATTTTCATGACAGAGCTTATGAGTAACACCGCAACCACAGCACTCGTCGCCCCTATACTCTTTGCCGCCGCCCAATCTTTAAATAAGCCTCCAGAAATGCTCGTAATTCCCGCGGCTGTTGCGGCATCCTGTGCGTTTATGCTTCCCGTAGCAACTCCGCCCAATGCGATAGTTCACGGAACAGGTTATATAAAGCAGAGGGATATGATGAAGGTAGGAATTATCTTAAATATTGTATTCGCCTTTGTATTAGCGGCATTCTTCTCCTTTCACGTCGGAGGTTAAGAAATGGGGCTAAAGGAAAAGCTTGTTAGAAGGGATAAGTATATATGGGAGCTGCCTGCAGGAACTGTGGAAGGGCAAAAGGTCCCGGTAATAGTCTATATAAGCGACGTCCTGTATAAACTCCTCGAGGATGATGCCCTCCGTCAGGCGGCAAATGCGGCGACTCTTCCGGGAGTAGAGAAAGCTATATACGTCATGCCCGACGTTCACGTAGGATACGGATTCCCCGTGGGTGGAGTTATGGCAACTAACACAAAGAACGGGATAATAAGTCCTGGCTCGGTGGGTTACGATATCAACTGCGGCGTCAGACTCATAGCTACGAACCTAAAAGCTGTGGACATAGCTCCCAAGATTAGGCAGATAATGAACGAAGTTCTTAAAAACGTTCCTGCGGGAGTAGGATCCACGAGTGATATAAAGCTTTCTAAATCCCAGATGAAAGAAGTCCTCGTTAAGGGAGCGGGTTGGGCTGTAAACTACGGATTTGGTTTTACCGAGGACCTACAGCACATAGAAGGCTTCGGTGCTCTTCCCAATGCAGACCC
>WFPV01000124.1 GCA_015487405.1 Aquifex sp.
AACATACTAAATTTCTTTCAACCTCTTGAGGTAAACATTTCTCACAAGGAAGCCCCTTTTCAAGCCTTTCCGAACTTATCTCTCCTCCGCAGTTCGGACAGAGTTTTTCAAATAACGCCTTTATCATCTCCTTCCTCAGATTTTAGGATTATACAAGGATTGGGAAGGAAGGCAAGGAGGAAGGGAGAAATAACTTTACCAAAGGAAATTTTATTGATTCATACAGTTATTTTTAAAAGCTCTTATAATGGCATCTTTAGCTTGCTCGTTAAAGCCAAAGAACTTTTCCTTTGGGTCTAAGAAGCCTTCTGCGTCTAAAACGAAACCTTCTTTAGTCCAACGAGTGCATATCACACGATAAAAACCTTGATTTTCCTCATCAGGAAGCATTTTACAAACTATGTACCTGTTCATTCTTATTAAAATGTCCGTTGGAGTATATCCTTCTCTACAAATAGCTTGATAAAGCCCAAAGTCCCCGTATATTATTACATAAGGATTTCCGTAATTATCGTAACCAGTTTCATATCCAACTTCTTGGTTATAGTTATTAGAACATTCATTCCATAAAAGGAATTTATCCCTATTCTTATCGTAGTAAAAGCCTGGCTTAGAAGTAGAGTTTTCAAAGGTTAAGTGATTAAGAAGATCATTAATGGTAGGATTGCTAATGGATATAAGGTCAGATTTATATCCATCTTCATACCAGCCTTTTCTATTAATAGCTTCTTCTTTCTTCAAACCTTCTAATCTAACGGAGAATAGCGCGTAAACCTTTGAACCTTGAGGAAATCGTATATCTGCATTACCTATACATGTATTACAACCAACTCTGAGAAGCTCACATCCTTTAAAAGTAGTATTACTTAGGTCTAATTCAACAAACTTACGGAAAATAAGTCTTTCTAAGTCTGCGTGTTGAACCTCTATTTGACCGCTTCCTAAGTCTTTCCATTCTAAATACTTAACTGGACTGAAGGTATTATTTTCACATTCATTAGTCTGAGAGTTATCTCCATATCTACTATAACACCAGTATTCCTGACTATCTCCTTGCTTAAGCCAAAGTCCGTTTATTTCTATCACTTCATTCTGATTTGAGTTTTTGTAAACATTTATGAAATACATCTTTTTACCTACCATAGTGTTTTTTGCGGAAATTATAGGGAACTGCGTGATGCCTTTTTGTTTAATTTTATCTATAAGCTCTAAATCTAACTTTCCTTCTATAGCGGCAAGGAACGTATACGGGCTTTTCAATTCCTTATGAATACCTTGGTTTACCACTTTGCTTATATCTTTCCCTATTGCTTGTGCAATGTTCTTCAAATCTTCATCATTATTTTCTATATAATCTTCAAATATTCTGTCAGGATTGTCTAATTTCCTTTTATATTTTTTCTCCATCAAATACTTAACTGCTTCTTTCGCTTTCTCTTTATCCTTTACCAAATCCTCGTAAAGTTTGTAAATCGTTGTTAATGGAGATACTACAACTTTATCTTTATATTCGTTAACATTTGCTGAGAATAATTCTAATGCCTTACCATTTAGCTCACCTTGAGCAATGATAAAGCCTTCTTTTTTATTAACTGGCAGGGTAAAATATCCATTTGTATCAGTATAAGTTGATGGTTCACCTTCATCACACGCGTAATTCTGATTAGTATCTAAACAAACCTTAGCATTCGGAAGTGGGTCATCAATGACTCTTCCATAAATTGTAGTCGACGTAGAACTTCCACCACCACCTCCTCCACCACCTCCACAAGAAACAAGTAAGCTTGCAACCAGAAGAGTTAGCGTTTGGAACTTCCTTCTCATATCCAACCACCTCCCTTTTTTCCTCCTCCCCTCCTCTCCCCCTCCTCGCTCAAATAAACCCGCGGAGGACATGCTTCTTTTCTTCGTGCTCATCTGCTTTTTAGATTAGAGTGATACAATGAAAAATGACTTCACAAAACAGAAAGTTAGAGAAACAATCTTTCAGTGTATTATGAAAAATTTCTTCACTATTTCCTCATCTGAAGCTCATACTTTAGACTTTTCACAAAGCCGTTCCTGAGGTCCAAATGTTTCTCCAAGGTTTCAAGGAATATGAGAAACCTTTTTAGGTTTTCGTTAAGGTCGTTCACTACTAAGTTCGGAAATCTTTTATCTAACCTCATTTTGTTGGCAAGGATAAGGGTTTCTTTATCGGGAGGGTTTATTCGGTCATAGAGGATAGTTAAAAACACTTGGACAAATCTGTCGCTCGTAGAACCTACAAGGTAATGTATATAGTAGTTGTCTTTCTTCTCCCAGTAGAACTGTGTAGGGAAAACAATAGCTGGTTCTTGTTCCAGATGCATATAGACCTTATGGTAAGCAATACTAAAAACAAAAGGATTAACGAGGTCTGTAAAACTTATCTCTTCAACAGGAAAGTTCTCACGATTAATCGGAGTTATAGAGCTCACTTTCAGGAGGTTTAGGTTTACCTTTTCTCCTGTGGAAACATCGTATCCGAGAACTCTCACTTCTCCATCTATGAAAAAGAGTTTTTGCGGAATGATTCGTATAACGTTATCTTGAATTCTTAAGTTTATGGTTTTCCGCTCTAATATACTCTTTGACACCATTCCCAATTTTTTGAAAAAATCTCCCTTATAGTCGTAAATAAACTCCCTTATTACGTAGCTTCTATCAAGTATTGAGTCTATCTTCTTTCCAAAGATTTTGTTTATAAATTTCTCTATGTAATCTTCCAAATCTCTTTTTAGGTTGGGGTTTAAATTACCTAAAAGAAAAACTATGAATCCAAGAAATTCCTCATCTGCAAAGTCTAAGTAGGTGAAGTTATCGTAAGCTTTCCATAACTTAGTCTTCCCCTCCTTTTTACTCTCTATCAATCCGTATTTTTCAAGCGTATTTAAGTAATTGTAAAAATTCCTCTTGCTCAAATTAAATCTTTGAGAGTAATTATAGATATCCTCCGTTTTTGTCCAACCTCCCCGGCTTTTAATGTAGTTATATATCCCGAAAACCGCCCTCAAATCCATTTACGGACTTAAATTATATCTTATGGCTCAGAAGAAGAACGAAGAGAAGGAAGTTAAAGAAGAGGCTCTCGGTGTTCCGAGCATGGAAAAGGAGCTTGAGGAACTCAGGAGGGAGTTCTTTAAGGTTTTAGAGTTCTGCATACCTCCGAAGGAGGTAAGGGAAGAAATTATGAAAAATCTATACACAATTCCCCTATCCGTTTTGAAGATTATGAAAACTCTCTTAGATTACGAGATAAAAGTCCTTGAAGAGAGAATCAAAGAGACTGAAAGGAAACCGAAGTCCAAAAGGATAGCCCTTGAGTAGGATAGAGTTTCCTCCACCTTCTTTGAGCTACAGAGACCTCGTAAAGAAAAAGCCGGAGGAGCTTGCCAAAGAATTTGAAGCTATACTTTTGAAGGAGATTCTAAAGGAAGCCTTCAGACCTTTAACGGAAAATAAAAGTTTCTCGACGAGGATTTATTACGACCAGTTTATAGAGAGCGTTAGTGAAACTCTTGCATCTGCAGGCGGGATAGGGATAGCTAAGTATATACTCAAAAACTACTTAAAGTAATTTCTTCCTACATTCGCGCTTTAGGTTTTCCTTCTTTTCTCGGTAAGCTTTCCAGAGTTTTAATACTTCCTCTTCGTGCTTTTTAGGAATATACTTTTGCCTTGGTTTTTCACCCCATTTTTTGACGATGTTGACGTTGTAATAGATATATTCTTTCTTTCCGCGTTTCACTTTATGCTTTCTAATGCTTACGATTTTCCAATCCTTGGGAATATTTAAAATCCTATAAATCTCGTCAAGTTCATTCATGTCCTCCCCCGAGTTATCCCTCCTAAGAGGGATAACAAAATATAAAAACTACCTAAACTTCAAATCCATGACCTTTCCAACATTCATTATATCGCTTCTTTTAAACTCCTTTTCTTTATACCTTCTGGGGTCCCAGGGTTCTATGACTATGCGTCTCTTTGAAAACTCCTTCAGGACTCCGATGTAAATCTTATCACCTTGGGGGTGTATGAGAACTATGTCTCCCTTACTTATTTTTTCGTTTAAACTGCAGATAATTCTATCTTCCGGGTAGATTCGGGGACACATATAGTCCGTTTCAACTATAACACCTAAGAGGAGTTTTTCTCCTTCAGAAGCTTTAACGAATATTTCTTCCTTGCTCACTGCTTTTTTCTCAAGCTCGGAGTCCGTTATGAGTCCTTTATAGCTTTCTTTTATATAATAGATAACTTTCTTTACACAGGGTGTGTAACTGGGCGTTTCCTGGGAAAGTTTATAGGTATATTTGTTTTCCAACTTAAGTAAAACTTCGGGAGAAACATTTAAGGCTTCCGCTATAG
>WFPV01000125.1 GCA_015487405.1 Aquifex sp.
AACCCTAACAACGACGACGTAAGCTTCACGATAAACTCCACCACAATAGCGGGAGATAACCTTGATGAGCTCTTAAGAAAGATTCAAGATACCTTCGGTGAAGGTATAAAGTTCTACACCTACACCAATGATGCAGGAAGAACGGTTATACGCCTTGTTTCTGAAAGTTCTTTAACAGTTTCTGCGGGAAGCGGAACATCCGTGAGCAATATAGACCTAACTGGTATAGATAATGTATTTAAAGCCGTAAACTACATTAAAGACAAACTCTCCCAAGGCGTTCCCCTCGGATACGAAGACGTCTACCTTATGGAGCAATCCCTGAACGCAGTTATCTCCGCAAGGGCGAAGGTAGGAAGCATTCTGAGAGAAGTGAAGGACATAAAAAATTACTATGAGGAGAAAAACTTATCCCTTGAGAAACAGAGGTCAGACCTCTCTGACCTTGACATGGCTAAGGGAATTTCCGATTACGAGAAGGTCAGGCTCACCTACGACGCCCTGATGAAACTCTTTACCTCAAACAGGGAGCTAACGATTCTCAAATACCTCTAAACCATCATCCTATCCACGAAGGTGATATCGTGTTTACCTTCTATAAATTCCTTGTGATTCAGGACCTTAAGGTGAAACTCTATATTTGTCCTCAGATTTTTTCCTTCTATTATTGTCTCTCTCAAAGCTCTTTTGGCTCTTGCTATTGCTTCCTCGCGGGTTCTTCCCCACACGATAATCTTGGCTATTAAAGAATCGTAGTAGGGGGGGATGGCGTATCCCTGATAGATATGTGTATCCACCCTAACGCCGGGACCTCCAGGAAGAACAAGCCTATCTATTATTCCCGGTGAGGGCATAAAGGTATCCGGATCCTCCGCGTTTATCCTGAACTCTATAGCCCAGCCGTTTCTTCTCACTTCTCCAAACTTTACCTCTTCGCCCGCGGCAGCGAGTATCTGAGCCTTAACGAGGTCTATTCCCGTAATCATCTCGGTAACCGGATGCTCCACCTGTATTCTTCCGTTCATCTCCATAAAGTAAAAGTTTCCCTCCTCATCCATAAGGAACTCAAGCGTTCCAATGGAGGTGTATCCCAGTTCCTTACAGAAATCCGCAACTCTTGCACATATCTCTTTTCTTTTTTCTTCAGAGAGGGCTGTGCTCGGAGATTCCTCTATAAGCTTTTGGTGTCTCCTTTGAATGGAGCATTCTCTTTCTCCGAGGCAGATAACGTTCCCTTTCTCGTCCGCCACAACTTGGAACTCAATATGCTTAGGATTTATGATGTATTTCTCTACGTATAGCCTCCCGTCTCCGAAAGCCGTTTCTGCCTCCTTCTGAGCTACCGGAAACTTCTCCCTGAGCTCTTTCTCGTTGTGAATTATCCTTATTCCCCTTCCCCCTCCTCCTGCGGCAGCTTTTATTACTACGGGATAGCCTATCTCTTGAGCTACCCTTATAGCCTCTGCAAAATCTACGGGGTCCTCGCTTCCGGGAACTAAGGGAAGCCCGGCTTTTTTTGCAACCTTCTTTGCGTAAACCTTATCTCCTATCTTTCTCAATACCTCCGAAGGAGGTCCTATAAACTTAGCCCCGCTCCTTTCTACAATCTCCGCAAACTTTGGGTTTTCGGATAAGAATCCGTATCCAGGATAAACCGCATCCGCCTTACTAACCTCCAACGCAGACATTATCCTGGGAATATCAAGGTAACTCTCGGAAGGGTTTGGGGGACCTATGCATATAGCCTCGTCCGCCAGCTCAACGTGCAGGCTATTTTTGTCCGCCTCCGAGTAAATCGCAACCGTCTTTATCCCGAGTTCACGGCAGGCACGGATAGCTCTGACTGCAATCTCGCCCCTGTTGGCTATGAGGACTTTGTTGAACATTAGAGTTTAGTATAGAACAATAATTTTTAGAAGGGTATTGTATGAGAGTGAACTACCCCGCATCAAAGATGCGAGACTTCGGGTGGGTTTACATCCTCTTTGGGGTACCTTACCACCACAGGCAGGTTCACATCCCCCTACTCCTACCTATACCCCCATACAGGGGTATAGCAAAGCTACTCCCTTTCAGCTTAAAAAATACCCTTAACCTCTTTGGCTTCAA
>WFPV01000126.1 GCA_015487405.1 Aquifex sp.
CCTTTCAAAACACCTGTGAGAAGGATAAAAGAGGCTGAAGCTAACAGAAATTTAATCCTAACCTACAAGGATGTTGTTAAGAGTAAGGAATCTTAAGAAGGTTTATCCTAACGGCACTCAGGCACTGAAAGGTATAAACCTGGAAGTTCGAGAGGGGGAGTTTGTAGGGATAATGGGGCCTTCAGGTTCGGGAAAGAGTACCCTTTTGCACATAATCGGGGGACTTGATAAACCTACCGAAGGTGAAGTTTTTTTATTTGGTAAAGACATTACGAAAATGAGTGAAGATGAACTTGCGGAATTTCGCAAGAGGAGAATAGCTTACATCTTTCAGTTTTATTACCTGTTAGAGGATTTCACTGTTCTTGAAAACCTTCTGATAATTGCAGAAATGGTGGGAATAAAGGATAAAGAAAGGAAAGCCAAGGAAATTTTAGAATTCCTGAGACTATCCCATCGCCTGAACCACAAGCCTTACCAACTTTCGGGCGGTGAGCAACAGAGGGTAGCGATAGGAAGGGCACTAATCACCGAGCCTAAACTCATACTTGCGGACGAGCCTACGGGAAACGTGGACACACAGGAAAGTTTTAGAATCTTTGAGTTATTTAAGAAACTTAATAAAGGGGGAATAACCTTCGTAGTTGCAACCCACGATGAAAATTTGAAGGGATTCTTCCGGAGAATAGTAAAACTGAGGGATGGAAAAGTAGAAGAGGAAATTACTCAACCTCAATGAGTTCAATATTTCCCCTTCTGTAAATTCGCACCTTGACGTTGTATTCCTTTAAGGTAGTCTCTTTGATATCAACACCCTGGGTATTTCCTAAAAAAATGGCTTTTTGTAAGCCTGTAAAATCTTTAATGTCTTTTTCTAACTTTTCCAATCTTCCGAAGCTCTCGGAAAACAGGGAAAAAATTACACTCAGGACTATCCCAAGGATAGTTATCGCAATAAGGGTCTCAAGTAGTGTAAAACCTTTCTTTAATCTTCCCAAACGCTTATATCGTCCTCCGTTCCTTCTATGCCGTCGGGTCCCGGAGACTTGAGTTCATAAGGTTTATTTCCTGCGGGAGATACGTAAATGAAGTCGTTTCCCCAAGCGTCTTTAGGTACTTTCTCTAAGTACTGTTTCCAGCGTTTCGGTTCGGGTGGAGTTGTGGGTTTCTCAACGAGGGCCTTAAGACCTTGCTCGGTAGTGGGGTAAAAGCCGTTATCCAGTTTGAACTGCTCAAGGGCGTTCTTTATAGCTTTCAGCTGGAGCTTCGTGGTCTCAATCTTGGCCTCATCCACCCTTCCCGTAAGCCTTGGTACGATTAAAGCGGCAAGGAGCCCGAGAATTATCAGAACTACGAGAACCTCTATTAGTGTAAATCCCCTTCTCATCATACCAACCTGAGTAGTCTCTTAATAGCTTGCTCTACCATTTCTTCGGTAGGAATAAAGTCGTGTCTCTCCAGCTCCATAGTGTCCCTGAAGTATAGGATTGTGGGGAAGTTAAAGACTCCGAAATCTTCAAAGGAGGTGTTCTTTGTGACATCCATGTAGAAGAAATCAATCTTATCGCCGTAAATCTTTTGATACTTTTCAAGGATAGGTTTTATCTGTTCGTTTGCAGGGTTGTCGGGAGAGGTGAACACCACAACAGAGGGCTTGGGATTGAGCATTACGGATTTATAAAATTCGGCATCGTTTACTTCCTTAAAGCCTTCAAACATCACATCCCTCCTTCGTTCAGGTCTTCTTCGTCATCTTCCTCAAACTCAATGTAGTAGCCGCCGAAATAACCCCTCGCACTGAGGGCGGCGTTCTTTAAGCTCTCAAGGTATTTTACAATATCTTCATACTTTCTAACGAGGGATTTCGCCTTGGCGTAATCCTTCCTACGGAGGCGTTTGCTCCTTAAGATATCCCTGAGTCCGATAAGGACGAGGTTAGCCTTGCTATACTTTTCCTGCCACTCCTTCCAGAAGTCCTTAGAGGTTATAGGTGTAGAGATGGTGTAGTAATTGAGTTCTTCAAGTTGACCCAAAAGCTCAAGCTCCAAAGATTTATAAAAGGTTTTCATAAAAATTAATTTTATTTCTTCCATAGCTACCCGCAGGGTAATTAAAATCTAAATAAATGAATCTACTGAGGGAGCTTATAAAAGAGCTTTCCGCGGGACTGAATCCGGCTGAATACCCGCCTCAGTTCTTTAAAAACCATCTCTCCTTCAGGCTGAAGAACAACCGCATAGAAGCGGTCAGACATCCCCATATTCCCGATATAAACTCCTTCCTCTTCGTAGATAGACAGAAGGAAATTCTCTTGAAAAATACGGAGCAGTTCGTCGAGGGGTATCCCGCGAATGACGTTCTCCTTTGGGGAGCACGGGGAACGGGAAAGTCCTCCCTCGTGAAGGCACTTCTTGGAGTGTTCGGGGATAAAGGTCTCAGAATTATTCAACTTTACAAGGACGAGATTCCGGAGCTTGCGGAACTTTACGAGGTTTTGAGGGACAAGGAAGAAAGATTTATTCTATTTTTTGACGACCTTAGCTTTGAGCCCCATGAGGATAGCTTCAAGCTCTTGAAATCTTTGCTTGAGGGAGATATAGAGGAGCGACCGCCCAACGTCCTCGTTTACGCTACGACCAACAGGAGAAATCTTATCCCCGAAGTAGAAGAGGAAGAGAAGTTTCCTGAGGAGTCCGTTCAGGAGAGGGTTTCCCTCGTTGAGCGTTTCGGGATAAGACTCCAGTTCTTACCCTTTTCTCAGCAGAACTACTTAGAGATTGTTAAAAACTATTTAGATACCTTCGGTGTGGAATTTAATGAGGAAATAAAGAGGAAAGCCTTGAGGTGGGCGACCGAAAGGGGGAGTTTCTCTGGAAGGGTTGCCTTCCAGTTCGTTAAGGATTTACTGGGGAGATTAAGGATTAAAGCTGATAAGATTTAACGGTATTCACGAGGAGTTTTACCTTCTTCATATCCATATCCGGGGCAAGTCCGTGTCCGAGGTTGAAGATGTATCCCGTCTTTTCGGGAATCCTTTTCAAAAGGGAAAGCGTTTTTTCTTTTATCACCTCCTCCGAGGCGTATAAGACCGTAGGTTCTAAATTCCCTTGAAAAGCTTTCTCGTAGAGCTTCATAGCCTCGGGAATGTCCACGCTCCAGTCAACGGAAAGACAGTCCGCCCTCGTATCCGCAACCGCATCAATGAAGGCGGAAGAACCCCTGAAGAAATAAATAACCGGCGTATCCGAGAACTCCTTTAATTCACTTACCAGGTAGTTCACAAAGGGAAAGACATACTCCTCGTAATCCTCCACGCTTAAGTAATTAGCCCAGCTGTCAAAGACTTGAATAACGTCCGCTCCTGCATTTATCTGCTCCTTCAGGTAAGTTATCTGGGTTTCTGTGAGTAACTCCATCAATTTTTTAAATTCCTTTTCTTTCTCCCACATAAAGAGTTTAGTTTTTCTGAAATCCCTGCTCGCTCCGCCCTCTATGAGGTAAGAAGCTAAGGTGAAGGGGGCACCGCCAAAACCTATAACGGGCACCTCGTCCTGGGCTTCTTTGACCTTACGAATTATTTCAAAAACGTAAGCGTTTTCTTTAGGGTCGTAGGGCTTTAAATCCTTAAGCTCACTGCTCCAGTAAAGTTTCGGTCCTTCACCCTCAACGAACTCAAGCTTTACACCGAGAGCTTCTAAGGGAACGAGTATGTCAGAAAAGATGATAATCGCATCTACACTGAGAAGCCTCAAAGGAAGAAGGGAAACCTCTACCGCAAGGTCTACGTTTTTACATAGCTCAAGGAAGTTATTTACTTTGTTTCGGAGCTCTCTATACTGGGGCATATACCTGCCCGCTTGACGCATAAGCCAGACAGGAAATCTCTCTATGGGTTCTTTTCTAAGGCTTCGGAGGAGAAGGTCGTTTTTGGGCATGTAATTATTCTAAGGGAATTCTATGGTGCCGGAGGCGGGAGTCGAACCCGCACGCCCGTAAAGGGCACCGTCCCCTCAAGACGGCGCGTCTGCCAGTTCCGCCACTCCGGCTTTCCGAAGATTATATTATAAGCCCTTCGTCGGAGATTTTCCAGCCTTTTGACGAGAAGGTAGTTCACGAATGAGATGAGAGGAAAATAAGAAAATATGAGATGTCCGGAGTGTGGAAGCGAAAAAGTAGTAAAGGACGGAAAACAACGTGGAAAGCAAACTTACTTATGTAAAGTATGCCAAAGAAGATTTACTCCAGGTGCAAC
>WFPV01000127.1 GCA_015487405.1 Aquifex sp.
CTGGACGACGGTGCGATTTTGGAGATATCGGGAAAGCTCGTTTTCTCCACTGACAGCTTCACGGTTTCTCCCATCTTCTTTAAGGGGGGAGACATAGGAAAGCTCGCAGTAGCGGGAACGGTCAACGACCTTTCGGTTATGGGAGCGAGACCCTTATACCTTTCGGTTTCTTTCATAATTGAGGAAGGATTTGGTTTTGAAGAGCTTGAACGAATACTCATTTCTATGAGTGAGGAGGCAAAAAAGAGCGGTGTCCAAATCGTGACGGGAGACACAAAAGTAGTTCCCAAAGGTCAGGCGGATAAGATTTTTATAAACACATCCGGTATCGGAGTTTTAATCAAGGAAGGAATCTCAGGAAATAACCTCCGAGAGGGAGACCTCATCGTTGTCTCCGGAACGGTGGGAGACCACGGAGCCTGTATTCTCGCCGAGAGGGAAGGCTTGGAGTTTGAGCTTCCCGTAGAAAGCGACTGCAGAAGCCTCTGGGATTTAATAGAGCCTGTCCTTAAAGAGGATATTGAGGTTCACGCAATGAGGGACGCCACCCGCGGGGGACTCGCTGCTGTCCTGAACGAGTGGGCGGAGCAGTCCTCCGTAGAGATTGAGGTTGAGGAAGAAAAGATTCCCGTAAAGGAGGCGGTCAGAGGTCTATGTGAACTTCTCGGATTTGAGCCTTTCCACCTCGCCAACGAGGGGATGGTGGTTTTCGCTGTAAACCCGAAGGATGCAGATAGGCTGTTGGAAATCCTACGGAGCCATCCCGCGGGAAGGGAAGCCACCGTTATAGGGATAGTGGTAAAGAATACCGAGAAGCCTCTAGTAGTTCTAAAGTCTCCTTACGGAACGAGCAGGGTTTTAGAAAATCTTTCGGGAGAACTTCTTCCGAGGATATGCTAATGAGACCCACACTTTTGTGGCTACCCGGTCTTACCTGCAACGGAAACACCCAGTCCTTCCTATGTGCAGAGGAGGAGCTTATAAATGCCTTCTTTGAAGAGTTTGAGATTCTCTTCCATCCTTCCCTCTCCGTTGATGAGGAGCTTGATGAAGTTGTCAACGATGTTCTGAGCGGAAAAAAAGAGCTGAACTTCTTAGTGCTTGAGGGAGCCATTCCCCTCACCGAAGGTATCATTTACAAAATCAATGAAAAACCTTGAAAAACCTTTCTACGAGATTGTCAGGGAGCTTGCGAATCTTTCGGACTTCGTGGTTGCTCTCGGAAACTGTGCGGTTTACGGAAACATTCCCGCTTTAAAAGATGAGAAAATTGTGGAACTTCAGTTCAGGTTCAAGGAAAAGGAGGGACTGCTCGGAAAGGATTTCAGGTCTAAAAGGGGGCTTCCCGTTGTAAACATCTCCGGCTGTCCCGCTCATCCCGAGTGGTTTATCAACACCCTCCTTGAGCTGAAACACAGGGGAAAAGTTCCCTTGGACGAGCTCGGAAGACCTAAGGAGTTCTACGCCTACTTTACCCACGACGGATGTATTAGAGTGCAATATTACGAGTGGAAGGTTGAAGCTGAAGAGCTGGGCACAAAGGAGGGATGTCTCTTTTATAAGTTTGGATGCAGAGGACCCTTGACCCACTCTTCCTGCAACAGAATCCTATGGAACGGTGTTAGCTCAAAAACGAGGAGCGGTCAGCCCTGTTTCGGATGCACCGAGTTTGACTTTCCGAGGGAGAACCTCTTTGAGACAAAATTAAATATGGGAATTCCGGCGGAGCTTCCCCCGGAGGTTTCTTTGAGAGCTTACATTATGATGGCTGGAGTTGCAAAAACCTTCACTCCCAAGAGATTAAAGAGGAAGCTTATAGATGAGGATAACGAAGAAGCTCCTAACGAGACTTGAAGGAGAGGTTCAGTTAAAGCTGGTATGGGATGAGGGAAAGATAAAGGATGCTTTCGTTATAGTTCCCCACTTCCGGGGATTTGAGAAGGTTTTGGAGGGAAAGCCTTACTTAGACGCTCTCGTGATAACTCCTCGTGTCTGTGGGATATGCGGACACGCTCACCTTATCGCCTCAGCTAAAGCTATAGAGGAGGTATGCAGAAAGGCAGGGATAGAGTTTTATCTCACGGAAAAGGCTAAAACCTTCAGGGAGATAACCCTGCTCTTAGAAATCCTTCAGAACCACGTAAAGTGGTTCTACCTTTACTTTTTTCCCGATTTTTTCAAGTATGTCGGCGTCAAGGACGAAGATTACAGACCCTTTGTGGGAAAAAGGTGGAGCGAAGCTATAAAGGCTTCAAATTTGATAACCAAGGCTCTCGCTACATTGGCGGGGCAGTGGCCCCACAACTCCTATGCGGTTCCCGGGGGAATAACTTCGGACCTATTCCCCGCAGAGCTGGTAAGAGCATCAAGCTTAATCAAGGAGTTCGTGAAGTTCTTGGAAGAAAGAGTCTTCGGAATATCCCTAAGGGAGTTATTAAACTGCAAAACGAAGAGATTTTTAGAGCACCTGAGAGGGGATGCAAAGCTCTTCCTGGAAAAAGCCTTAGAGAATGGACTGGACAGAGCAGGTAGGAGCTACGCAAACTTTTTAACAGGTGGAAGCGTAGAGCCCTTAATAAAGCCCTGCGTTAAGAAGGAAAAGACCTGCAAATTTCACCCTGAGTGGATAGAAGAAAAAGAGGATTTTTCATACTTTGGAAAAAACGGCTATACCTGGTCCAAAGCCCCCCGCTACAGGGGACTTCCCTACGAAACCGGACCCCTCCCGAGGCAATACTTTGCCAGAAATCCGAGAGTTTTATATCTTTATAGAAACTTTAAAGACAGCCTCATTACCCGCGTGTATGCAAGGTTAGAAGAGCTCGCCATTTTCTCCCTTCTCGTTCTTGAAAAGGTAGAAAGCCTTGACTTGTTCCAAAAGAGCTGGATAAGACCTCCGGTAAATACAAAGGAGCTCTCTGGCAGAGGCTACGGAATCGTTGAAGCCGCACGGGGAACACTCATCCACGAGGTAGAGATTGAGAAAGGAGTTATTAAGAGATACAACATAATTACGCCTACGGCGTGGAATTTAGGACCAAGGGACGAGAAATTCTTAGGAGTAGCCGAAAAAGCCCTTATAGGTTTAGAAAGTGAAGAACTCGCCTACTTGGTTTTAAGGGGCTTTGACGTTTGCTCCGTTTGCACAGCGCATTGATTAAGAAATCCTAACCCTCCTCCTATGCTTCGCAAGGTAAGGGGGAGTCCTAAAGTGCGGTTTTCTATAGACAAAGTAATACCGAGCTATATGATAACTGGTGTCAAAGCCGTAGAAGTTAAGTTTCATCCTTTCAAGCTCGTGCTCTCGAGCTTTTTTAATAGTTTCCTCCCACTTTGGAGATGTTCTTTCTTTTACCTTTTCTTTAATAAACCTTTCGTATTCGGCAGAGTTTACGAATTCTTTGAGCTTCCTCTTTAGAATCTTCCTAAACTCAGCGGGAGTCTTTCCGAAAACTCCCTCTATCAATCCCACGCCGAAGGCGTATTTAGAACTAATAGGTAATCTGTTTTCCATAATTTCCTTTCCTTTCTCCCAGCCTACGCGTTTGGGAAGAGTGTAGGTCCAAAACTCAGAGCCGTAGAGGTTTCCGATATTTTTATAGTGGGGATTCAAAACTACTCCCTCCCTTGCAAAGACGAGGTCGCAGGTAAGAGCTAAGAACACTCCTCCCGCTCCGGCATTTCCCTGCATAGCCGCGACCGTCAGCTTATCTGGAGTTCTCAGAATCTCCTCACAGAGGTCTCCATTGCGTTTATGTTTCTCCAGCTCTCGTCCGCAGGACTTTTCGCATTCTCTATGGTGTTCAGGTTCATACCGTTAGAGAAAAAGTCTTCTTGTCCCATAAGGACTATGGCTTTAATGGGTCTTTTTTTTTAGCGTATCTAACAACGCGTCTCAGCCGTTCACACTGTTCCGTTGACATAGCCCCGTTGTAGAAGTTGAAGTAAATGTAAGCTATACTCTCCTCCTCTTCGTAAACGATTTCCCGGTATGTCTTAAAGTCCACCTTCTCCCAAGGCTCTATTTTTTCTTCTTTTACATTTAAGTTTTTGAGGACCCGCTTCGCGGGTAGTTTTATAGATTTTTTATCGGTTTCTCTCAGGTGCGTTATCCAGACAGTTCCGGCAACCGTTCCTATGCATATCGCTTCGTCCCTTTCGGCTATTATCTTCCCCGGCTTCCCTTTTAGCTCCTCTTCGGGATAGGCGTTATAAAGCAGGTATTCCTTCCCCTGCAGGGTAGCCCTCGCTCCCGGCTGGCTGTCGGAGGCGTAAACCTTTTTAAGGATTTCTTGAGTGGTGTCGGTTTCCCAGTTAATTCTCCTCTGCTCCTTTTCTATTTTGTTCCATACGTATTCATCTGGCTGAGGCTTTGGCTTAAAGTTTCCGTTCTCAAACTTCTCCAAAGCCTCTAATACACACTCAACCGCTCCCTCGGTTATCTCGTTCCTGTAAACGCTTGACTTCCTTTTAAAGTCTATGGTGAAAGTTCTGTAGGCCCATATGTCTCCCGCGTCGTATTCCTCGGAAGCTTCTATGAGGCTCACTCCCCATTCCCTTTTTTCGTTCAGGATTGCCCAGTCTATGGCGTTGGGACCTCTGTCTCCGGGAGGACCCGGATGGATTATGAGAGTTTTATACTTCGTCCAGACCTCTGCGGGAATCTTTCTTTTTAGAAACGGAGCTAATATGAGGTCAGGCTTGTATAACTCCGCGGCTTCAACGGTTAAATCCGGATGGACGTCTAATTCCACCGATACCTCGTGTCCCCTCTCGGTAAGCTCGCAGTAAAGCCTCTGAGAAAGAGAGTTAAATCTGTAACAGAGGAAGAGGATTTTCATCTCTTCACAATCCTTTTAGTTTCTTGGTCTGCAGTCCGCATTATTGTAATGAGAACAAACGCTATCATAGCTACCGCAAAAAGTAGCAAGATGTAAGAAAGTGTTTCAATCATTCTTTCTCCTCCAGTTTTTTCAGTAAAGAGTTCGTATCCCTCACAAGTTTCAATATAAGAAGTAATGATAAGAGAACGATGAAAATACCTGCGCCAAAAAGTATAAAAGCTTTAAGAGAGTTAATTCCTTTTAAAAACAATCCCGCCGTTCTACCGCCTACTCCTAAAACCAAGAGCCAGAGTATCTTTATAAGCTCCGTATAAAACCTGACCCTCTCCTTAATAGCTTCCCTTAAGTTTTCCATCAGTTCACTCTCAGGAGGTGTCTTCCGTATTTGTAGTATGCGGCACAAGCCCCTTCGGAAGAGACCATGCAAGAGCCGAGCGGGTTAGAGGGTGTGCAGACCGTGGCAAAGAGTTTACAGTCCGTGGGTTTTGCAACTCCCCTGATGACCTTTCCGCATATGCAGGCAGGATGCTCCTTAGGCTGCGGGAGTTCCACTTTAAACCTTTTTTCCGCATCAAACTCCTCGTATTCTTTTCTAATCTTCAGGGAGCTGTAGGGAATTATCCCCAGTCCCCTCCACTCAAACTCCTTTCTCAGCTCAAAGACTTCAGCAACGAGCTTCTGAGCCTTGGGATTTCCCTCCCTTTTTACGAAACGTGTGTATTGGTTCTCTACTTTGGCTATACCTTCCTTTAACTGCCTTACAATCATGTAAACCGACTGAAGAACGTCAACGGGCTCAAAACCGGATATTACGACAGGCTTTAAGAACTCTTCCGCAAAGTATTCGTAAGGTTTTGTTCCTATTATCGTGCTCACATGACCGGGACCTATAAAGGCATCTATCCTGACATTTCCAATTTCCCTAATCTCGGGAGCGTTCAGGATGTGTTGAATAGCTGCCGGGGTAATGACGTGGTTGCTCACCACCGAAAGGTTCTTTATTCCGAGTTCCTTGATTTTCTTAATCAGAACTGCGGTCTGGGGTGTTGTGGTCTCAAAACCTATGGCGTAGAAGATAACCTCCTTGTCAGGATTCTCCTTAGCTATCTTTATCGTATCAAGGCAGGAGTAAACCATTCGGACGTCCGTCCCTTCCGCCCGGACGTTCAATAGGCTCTTTCTCCTTGAGCCCGGAACTCTCAAGAGGTCTCCGTAGGTGCAGAGGATTACGTTGGGAAATTTCACAAGCTCTATGGCGAGGTCTATCCTCTGCATCGGCATGACGCAGACGGGACATCCCGGTCCGTGAACGAACCTGACGTATCCCTCAAGGAGCTGGTCTATTCCGTATTTCATAATCGCGTGGGTGTGCCCGCCGCAGAACTCCATTATGTGTATTGGAAGGCTCTTGATTCTTTCAAGCTCTTTTTTTATCTTTTCAACAAGGCTTTTTGCAATTTTCGGATTTCTAAAAAGCTCAAAAGGAGATTTTACGTCTCCAACTTTATGAACACTCATTCATTATAATTTTAATTGAGATGTGCTTAGCTATACCTTCAAAAATCGTTGAGATTAGAGAAAACAACACCGCGGTCGTTGACACGCTCGGCGTAAAGAGGGTCATATCCTTAGAGCTCCTCGGAGACGAAGTGAAGGAAGGAGACTACGTTCTCATACACGTTGGTTTTGCCATACAGAAACTCAGCGAAGAGGAAGCCTTAGATAGCCTGGAGCTATTCAAACAAATCATTGAGGAGATGGAAAAGGAGGAGCTGGAAGAGTTTTACGGAGAGAATCTAAAGGATGCATGAGTTTTCCATAGTCCAGAGCCTTCTCACACTTATAGAACAAACAGCTCAGGAAAACAACGCAAAGAAGGTGACCAAGGTAGTGGTTCAGATAGGAGTCCTTTCGGGAGTGGAGCCTCACCTCCTGGAACTCGCCTTCAACACCTTCAAGGAGGGAACAATTGCTGAAGAAGCGGAGCTTGTTATGGAGATAGAAAAGTTAAGGATAAAGTGTAGGGATTGCGGAGCGAAGAGTGAGAAGGAAGAGTTAAATATGCTCTGTCCCTCTTGCGGTTCTCTCAACACCCAGATTATTGCCGGTGAGGATATGTATCTGAAGAGTCTTGAGCTGGAGACAGATGAAGAGGTTAAGAGTTAAGCTCGTCGGAGCGGTTCAGGGTGTAGGTTTTAGACCTTTCGTTTACAGAATTGCTAAGGAATTAAACCTTAAAGGTTATGTTCTTAATGACCCTTCGGGTGTTGAGATAGAGGTAGAGGGTGAGAAGGAAAACTTAGACCTCTTCTTAAAGCGTCTTCACGCCGAGAAACCGCCTCTCGCTCGCATCTATTCCCAGGAAATAGAGTTCCTGCCACCCGCAGGGTATCAAGATTTTGAAATAAAAAAGAGCTTAGAGAAGGGAGAGAAGGAAGTCGTAGTCCTGCCTGACATCGCTACCTGTGAGGACTGCCTGAGGGAGCTCTTTGACCCAAAAGACCGAAGGTATCTTTACCCCTTCATAAACTGCACCAACTGCGGACCCAGATTCACCATAATTGAGAAACTCCCCTACGACAGGAAGAACACCACAATGAAGGTCTTCAGGATGTGCAAGGAATGCCAAAGAGAATACGAGGACCCCTTAAACCGCCGTTTCCACGCCCAGCCGAACGCCTGCCCCGTTTGCGGACCCTGGGTAAGCCTATACGACAGCTTCGGTAATCTCTTAGCGGAAAAGAAAGAGGCAATACAAATATTAATTAATAAAATAAAAGAAGGAAGAATCGTAGCGGTAAAAGGAATCGGGGGATTTCACCTCGTATGCGACGCAGCAAACGAAGAAGCTGTTCGCACTCTCCGGGAAAGAAAGAGAAGAAAGGAAAAGCCTTTCGCGGTAATGTTCAGGGATCTGGAACAAGTTCTCGATTACGCAAACCCCACCGAGCTTGAGAAAGCCCTCCTACTTTCCCCCGAAAGACCGATAGTTCTTATAGAAAAGAAAAAAGAGCTCGCCCCCTCGGTAGCTCCGGGACTAAAAAAGGTGGGAGCCTTCCTTCCCTACTCACCCTTGCACCACATTATTCTGAGAAAGCTTGAGTTTCCTGTGGTCGCAACCTCTGGAAACCTCTCGGAAGAACCCATCGTTAAAGACAACGAGGAGGCGTTAAATAGACTTTCCGAATTTGCGGATTACATCCTCGTCCACAACAGAGAAATCAAGAGAAGGTGTGACGACAGCGTCGTAAAGGTAATAGCCGGGATTCCCACTCCCATAAGACGCTCCCGCGGATACGCCCCCCTTCCCGTAGAGCTCCCCTTTAAGCTTCCCAAGAAAGTCCTCGCGGTCGGAGGAATGCTGAAAAACACCTTTGCCTTAGCCTTTGACGATAAAGTCTTTTTAAGCCAACACATAGGTGATGTAGAAAACTTAGAGACGCTCCGCGTATTTGAAGAGAGTGTTAAAGACTTAATGGAGCTATACGAGTTTGAGCCTGAAGTTGTGGTTTGCGACCTTCACCCCAGATACGAGACCACAAGGTTCGCAAAAGAATTCTCAAAGGAACTGAATGTTCCCCTCATTCAGGTTCAGCACCACTCCGCTCATATTCTTTCCTGCATGGCTGAAAACGGCTTAAAGGAGAGAGTCCTCGGTATTGCTTGGGACGGAACGGGATACGGAACCGACGGCAACCTCTGGGGAGGAGAGTTTTTAATTGCGGACTATAAAGGCTTTCAAAGGATTAAACACTTTTCTTACATAAAGCTCCTCGGAGGAGAAAAAGCGGTAAAGGAGCCGAGAAGAGTAGCCCTCTCCATTCTCTTTGAGCTCTTCGGTAAAGAAGCTCTAAACTTGAACCTTCCCACAACAAGAGCCTTCAAAGAAGCTGAGCTAAAAACCCTCTACAGGGCTTGGGAAAAAGGTGTAAACGCTCCCTTCTCCTCTTCCGCGGGAAGACTCTTTGACGCGGTAGCCTCTCTTTTGGGAATAAGACAGCGTCTTAGCTACGAAGGTCAAGCCGCTATGATGC
>WFPV01000128.1 GCA_015487405.1 Aquifex sp.
CCGCTATTACTTTAACTCCCCATGGGTCCGTTTGCCTGTCTATTATCTCCTGGAGTTTCATATTTATCTTTTCCCTCTGGGAGAGAAGCTCGTCCAGCTCCGCCTCACCGCATACACTCCTTAGGGTAGTTTGGGCTATCTGGGAGGTCGCGTAGAAGTAATCCTCAACCTCCACTATCGCCTTTACTGGGTCAACCACCCTGAAGTAAACGACAGCATCCACTTGAACGGTGACGTTATCTTTGGTAATTACGTCCTGCGTGGGAACATCCAGGGTTACGGTTCTGAGAGAAACCCGTACAATTCGGTCAATTATAGGGATAACTATAATGAGTCCCGGACCCTTTGCTCCTATCACCCTCCCGAGCCTGAACACGACCGCACGCTCGTATTCGGGAATTACCTTAATAGCTGAAGCTAAAAAGAGGATAACGAGAATAGCTATAAAGATGGTTGGAGCTGAAATTTCGGGCATTTTTAACCTCCTTTTTTATTATCTAATTTCTTATTTTTTAGTTTTCTGCGTATAATGTCGAGTAAGTTTATCGTGGGTAAGATTCTATGGTCGGGATGAAAAGGGTCAAGTTTCGAAAATAGGTAGCCCCTTGCAAAACCGTAGAGAATGCTGAGGCCGTTGTGAAGAAGATACTGTGTTTTTCTTTCTTCGTCTACAGGTTCCAGGAAGGTAAAGATTCCTGAAAGACTTAACGAAACTTTAAAAGCAAAATTAACTTTCTTTGAGTGATTAACCTTTAGCGAAAGCTTTAATAGGTATGTATCTTTCTTATCCTTCACCTTGAAAGCATCAAAATCCAAGTCAACGATGTAGTCCTCTGGATTTATTTCTTTAACAGTCGAAAGGTTCCATTCTATTTTTAAGTGCTCAATATTTACGGATTTAAGCTGCAATACCGATTTCTTCGCTTTCATTTTCTAATTCCTCAGGTTCGAAACTTTCACCGGTATTATTAGCGGCGTAGTACCATCTCTCAAGTTCTTCTATAAGGAGCTTTTTACTTTCGGGCACAAGCTTGATAGTGTAGTTACCGACCCCCAAAGTGGATAGAACCTTGGCTATAGTCTTCAAAGAAATATTTTCCGCACTGAAAATCTTTGTAACGTATGCGGGGGTTACACCCATCCTCTTTGCAAGCTCCTTTTTTGTTATACCTTTTTGTTCCATTAACCTTTTTAGGTCTTCGGATATATCGAACTTTAGTTTTTCGTATATGTAATCAACGTCATTCTTAAACTTCTTATCCAGCTCTCTCAAAAACATCCTGATACCTCCTTTTTGAATAGCTCAATTATTGCCTCCATTAGTTCACAGGCCTTCTCTATTTCCTCGCTATCCCTTGAGTTTCCTCTCTTTCTCCAAATTGTGCCTATGACGATGCATTTCTTTCCTACTTTTGCAAAGGAGACTCTAAAGGGCTTGGGCTTGAGTTCCCATACTGAGAACTTTTTGCAATTTTCTCCTTTAAGAGGTTTAGCTTTCTCGGGCTGAGTAGGTATACCAAACGAAAGCTGCTTAATCCATCTGACAACTTTTCGTTGAGCTTTTTCATCCCTTTTAATGACTCCTTTAAACTTCTCATCAAACCCTTTCCACACCCATACCACATATACACAGTTTTCATCGTCCAGTCTGTAAAAGTTTTGAGTTTCCACATTTAACTTATAAGTTAATTATGGTGATTAGGTGAAATTTTGTCAATGAAAAATTCCCAAAAGTTCTGCCAATATATTTTTTTATGCAAATCCTAAAACTCCTCTCACCTGCCAAGATAAACTTAGGACTTTGGGTAATCGGAAAGAGACCGGACGGCTACCACGAGATAATAACTCTTTATAAGGAGATACCTCTATACGATGAAATAATTATCAAAGAGGGACCCCTGCGTGTGGAAACGAATATCGGAATCCCTCAGGAGGAAAACTACGTTTACAAGGGACTAATAGAACTCCAGCGAAGGCTTGACAGGGAAATCAACTTCACGGTTTACATCCATAAAAACATCCCAGTAGGTAGCGGACTCGGAGGAGGAAGTTCCAACCTTGCGGCGGTCATGAAAAAAGTCAACGAGCTTCTCGGGAGTCCTTTGAACGAAGAGGAGCTTTTAGAGCTGGTTGCCGGCATATCCGCGGATGCTCCATTTTTCTTGATGGGCGGAACCGCGATAGGAAGGGGAAAGGGGGAGATTCTTGAGCCCGTGGAGTGTTCTATATCCGGGGATATAACCCTCGTAGTTCCTTCCGTTTCTTCTGAAACGGGAAAGGTATACGGAAGCCTTACGGAAGAGGACTATTCTTTAGAAACCTATGCGGAAGAGAAAATAAAGAGAATCTTGGAGGGAGACACTCAAGCCATAGAGAACGTCCTCGGCGAGAAAGCGAAAGAGCTCTATCCCGAGATAAACGAGGTGTGCAGGTTTATTGAATACCTCGGTTTTAAGCCCTTTGTGAGCGGAAGCGGTTCAACGGTTTATTTCTTTGGAAAGGCTCCAAAGGAGCTAAAGAGAGCTGCCGTCTCAAGGGGCTGGCGCGTGATAGAGCTAAAGCTTTAATTGAGTTTATAAACTATAGGAATAAGGAGAACCACCTTCCTCTCGGGCTTGGGAAACTTTCCGCAGAGTTTCCTCACAGTTTCAAGGGCATTTTTATCAAGAACCTTGTGCCCCGTTCCCTTCCTGAGGGATACCCTTTTACAGCCCTCCGGCGTCAGCACCACCTCAACGGAAACCTTCCCCTCCCAGCCCATCCTCCTCGCTATGTAGGGATAGTTAAGAGATTCCTGAACGAGCTTTCTAATTTTAGATAGATTCAACCTTCTGTAAGTTTCTCCGTAGTTCTCACGCACCCTCGGAGCGGAGAAGGCAACTCTCTCGCCCTCTTCTTTTGTTTCTTTATTAATAATTGAGGAACCGCCTTCGGCGGTATTTTTTGTAATTTTCTTACTTACAATGGAAGCGTTCCTTTGGCTTTTAACCTTTGCCAAAGCGGTGTTCACCCTTTGAGGTTTATCCTTTTTCGCAACAGCTTTAAGCTCCTTCCTTACAATCTTTTTCCTTTTAACCTTACGGGGCTTGGCTTTTTTTGCTTTAACCGCCCGCTTCTTATGGAGACTCCTTTTGTGCTCCTCTTTCCTCTTGACCACCTTAGGTTGTGGTTTTTCTTTCTTTTCTTTTAGAAGAGCTATCCTCCCTATATCTATACGGATATACTCACTCTTCCTTTGCGGAATCTCGGGAATCTTCGTTAGTGAGTATAGAACCGCCGCGTGAAGGAGTCCCGACACCAAAGCCGCCACAGAGAACCTGAGGAAGCTCACAATTTTTAATTTAGTGTTAAAATTTTGTTAAGATTGTGTTAAAATTAACTTAATGTTAAAGGAGGAAGGTCATGAGGAAGCTTATTCTCCTCCTCTCGCTCTTTTCTCCCGTATTTGCTCAAGAAATAACCCTTGAGCCCATTGAGGTGGAAGCGAGCAGGGAGGTTTTAAAGGAGACAACCATCAGAGAACTTCCCGCAAAAGATGTGGGAGAGGCTTTAGAGTATAGAGTCCCCGGGCTCTGGAAGGTAAGAAAGGGAGGGATAGCCAACGACATAGTGATAAGAGGATTTAAGAAGGACGAGGTTAACTTCCTTGTTGAAGGAGCGAGACTCTACAACGCCTGTCCCAACCGTATGGACCCGGGACTCTTCCACATAGACTTTGCCGAAGTCAAGGATGTGAAGGTCATAAAAGGTCCCTTTGACGTTAAAAACTACGGAGCTCTCGGAGGAACGGTTGAGGTAAAGACCAAAGAGCCAAAGGAAGGCTTTTCGGGAAAACTCAACGTAGCCGCGGACAACTGGAAGTATTTTAATCCCTCCTTCACCCTTTCCTACGGAAAGGAGAGGTTCGGAATCCTGTTCGGATACGCCTTTAGATTCTCAAAGCCTTACGAGGACGGAAAGGGTAGAAAGTTTACGGAAATACCCCAAGGTATGAGTGCTTACAGCAGGGACGAAATAAACTCCACAGCCTTCAACATACACACCGCCTGGACCAAACTCTTTTTCAAAGTCACGCCGAGCCTGAAGCTAAAGCTTTCTTATGCCCACCAGAAGGCTAACGACGTTCTCTATCCCTACCTCATGATGGACGGAATCCTTGACGAGACCGACAGAGTTAATATTTCCTTAGAAGGAAAGAGGTTTAAGGCACAGCTCTACCATTCCTCCGTCAGGCACTGGATGGATAACAGGAAGAGAGTGGGAGCGGAGCTCTCGGGCTCACCTACAAGCTGGAGCATGCAGACCTACGCCACTAACAAGGTTTACGGATTTAAGGGAGAGTATAGAGTTCTTCCCGAGCTGAATATCGGGATAGACACCTTCCTCAGGAACTGGGACGCCGTAACGACGATGTATATGTCCGGCAACTTTAGAAGCCAGAACACCATACCCGACGTTGACTTCACCATTTTCGGAATCTACGGAGAGTATAAGAAGAAGCTCTCTGACAGGCTCAAGCTCTATGTAGGTGCGAGACTGGACTACGCAAAAACGGAGGCTGACTCCGCAAAGGCAAATAAGAACTTATACAGACTCTACCACGGAACTACCGACACCTCGGAGACCGACATCCTTCCTTCCGGAAACGTTCAGCTGACCTACTCCCTTTCGGACTCCACGGAGCTCTTTGTGGGACTTGGAAGCTCCGCAAGAGTTCCCGACCCTCAGGAGAGATACTTCGCACTTAAGAGAATGGGAAAGCCCGACTGGGTGGGAAATCCCAAATTAGACCCGGAGAGAAATACGGAGCTTGACCTGGGAGCAAAGTTCTTCAGTGAGCGCCTCAGCCTCCAGGCGAGAACCTTCTTCAGCTACGTGAGTAACTACATCTACATCCATAAAAAGGTTGTTGACACAAACAGAGCAATGACCTACACCAACATAGACGCTTACTTCTACGGACTTGAGCTATCGGGAACTTACGCAATTATGGACACCCTCTTCTTTGACGGAAACCTTGCCTACACGAGGGCGCGCAAGAAGGACACTTATCCGGAAAAAAACATCTACGACAAGGACGTAGCGGAGATTCCACCCCTAACAGCGCGTTTAGCACTCAGATACGACACAGGCACATACTTCGGAGAGCTTGAGGGAATTCTCACCGCAACCCAGAACAACGTAGACAGCGACCTCCAGGAGGAGAAGACCTCGGGATACGGAATTCTGAACCTGAAAGCGGGAATAAACTACAGGGGCTTAAGACTAACCGCAGGAGTTAACAACCTCTTTGATAAGCTTTACTACACTCACCTCTCTTACCTGAGAAATCCCTTCAGAGCCGGGGCAAAAATCCCCGAGCCCGGCAGAACCTTCTACCTGAACGTTGCTTACACCTTCTGAGCTTTCCTCCCTTCCTTTTTTCTTTTTTTAATTACCGCCTTCGGCGGTCTTTAAGAACTCATCTACTAAGATACCTTCCCTGAGTCCCCAGTCGCTGACGATGAGCTCATTCTTCTCAAAGACTTCCAAGGTCTTTATAAAAATGAGGATTCCCGCAAGTATCACCTCAGCCCTCTTGTCCTCAACCTGCTTATACCTCTTTGAGCGCTCCCGTGCGGGGAGCCTTCTAAGCTCCTCAAACCACCTCTTTATCTGCTCGTAAGTGAGCCTCTTTCCGTGAACTTTCTCAGGGGCGTAAGGGTAAACGTTGTATTCAAGCGCCGCAACCGTCGTGATAGTTCCCCCGAGCCCTATGAGGTTATCCACATCCCTTTTAACTTTTCTTATCTCCCTTTCTAAGAATTCGGATAGTTTATTTATCTCCTCATCGGTCGGCGGGTCGTGCTTTAAAAATGTCTCCGTGAGGTTTACGATTCCGAAGGGAAAGGAGTGGAGCTCCTCAATCTCTAAGTCCCTTCCGAAGATGTATTCCGTTGAGCCTCCTCCCTGGTCAACCACGCAGTTTTTCCCCTTTATTCTTAAAGAGAACACCGCTCCGAGGTATGCGAGCCTTCCCTCTTCTTCGGGCGGAATTACCTTGAGCTCGAATCCCGTCTCCTCCTTGACTCTCTTTACGAACTCCTCCCCGTTTTTAGCCTTTCTTATCGCTTCCGTTCCGACGACAACAACGCGTTCAATACCAAGTTTTTCTAAGTCTTCCTTATACTCCTTCAACACTCGCAGTGTCTCTAAGATTCTATCCTCCTGAAGAAATCCGGTTTCCTTCACTTTCTGACCGAGGGCTGTTATCCTTCCCTTGTCAAGGAGGATTTTCAGGTTTCCGTCCTTGATTTCTCCCACCGAGAGCCTGACGGAGTAAGAGCCGATGTCTATAGAAGCGAGCCTCATACTTTAGTCTATTTTAAGGACTTAAAATGTTCTTTATGAAAATAGGTGTCGTTAGCCTCGGTTGTGCCAAGAACCTCGTTGACAGCGAGATACTCCTCGGAAAACTCAGGAGTGCTGGAGCAAAGCTCACACCCAACCCCGAGGAAGCGGACGTAATAATCATAAACACCTGCGGTTTTATAGAGCCCGCAAAGTTAGAGAGCATAGAGACCATATTGGAGTTTGCTGAAAGCGGTAAGGAAGTCATCGTTATGGGCTGCCTCGTTGAGAGGTATAAGGAAGAGATAAAAAAGGAGATACCGGAAGTAAAGGCTTACTTCGGAACCGAGAGCTGGGACGAGATTCTCAAGTATTTGGGACTGAAAGAAAAGGAAAGGAGTTTCAGAGTTCTCAGCACACCCAAATCTTACGCTTATCTGAAGATAGCGGAGGGCTGTAACAGGCTATGCTCCTTCTGTGCCATTCCCCAGATAAGGGGAAGGCACCGCTCAAGGAGGATGGAAGATATCCTGGAGGAAGCAAAGAGGCTTGCGGACCAAGGAGTTAAGGAGCTCTGTATAGTCTCCCAGGACACCACCTACTACGGCAGGGATTTGTATAAAGAGAACAAGCTCGTTGAGCTCCTTGAAAAGCTTGAGAAGATTGAGGGAATAAAGTGGCTCA